>JAUWPF010000009.1 GCA_030611745.1 Chloroflexota bacterium
AAACGGTGGCCTCCCGCAATTAAAACCAATGTAGAAAAAGCTCAACTCGGGCACTACCTGAAGCTCACCGTAAAAGGGGCCGGCCTTATCCAGAACCTTATCGATATAGACCTTACCGACGCCGGTAATATCTATCTCTCCCGTCTCATACATATTCATGGGCACCCCGCCCCACAGCTCAAAAACAACATAGCCCACCTTAGCCTGCTCCCCGTAGTAAAGCTCGCTGCGCTCCAGGACAAGCCTGCTCCCCCTGTCCCACTCCTTGAGCTTGAACGGACCGGTCCCGTTGGGGCTCCGCCACCACTGCCCACCCGATGCTACATCAAACCTATCAACGACAAAGGCAGTGGGATAGGTAAGCTTGGACAGGAAATAGGACTTGGGAGCATCTATCGTTACCTCAAGGGTCCTGTCATCAATAATCTTTACCCCGCTAATTTCGCCACTCTCACCGGCCAGTACCTCATTTACCCCCACAACATCACCCAGATAGGTAGCCGCCGTTTGAGAGCCCGTAGCCGGAGCACAGGCACGCTCCCAGGAGTACTTAAAATCTTCAGCCCTGACTTCCCTGCCGTCATGAAACACCACGTCCTGGCGCAGGTAAAAGGTATAGGTCCTGCCATCATCACTGACCTCCCATGACCGGGCAATATCAGGTGCCGGCTCCAGGTTATCATCGAGGCGGATCAGCCCGCTAAATAGTTCCATGATATACTCATGGGAGGTCATCTCACCGGAAACCGCCGGGTCAAGGGTCAGCGGGTCAATACCATAAAGACTAAGAACGTCCCCTTGGGGAACTGCAGGCTGACAGCCACCAGCGAGCAGACCACATATAAGTAAGACTGAAAACAGGATATATAAGGTCTTTTTCATCATTCGGCTCCACCTTTAAAACCAGGCCAGCGCTGGCTGCACCACCAGTCCTTCACCAGTCTGATATTGCCTGGTAACATAATCACGCCACAAAGCATCCAGCCCTTCTGTATCAAAGCCATAAACCTTTCCCAGGGCTCCGTCATAGGTGCTGCCCTCGCTCAAAGTACTGAGCAGCTCAAGCATCTTTGCCTGCCCGTAACTGCTAAGAAGAAAATCAACCAGGCTGTAGCTCTGGGCATAAGAAAGCGTAGACCGTTCGGTATAAGCGGAAAACGGGCTGGCCAGGCTGCACACCGAGATAAGGCTATCTTCAGCCACCGCCCCAGCAAGACGGCTGGCAAAGCGGGGGTCTAACAGTCCCTCGGTGTGCATCGCCAGACCTTCATCAAGCCAGGCAGGGAGACCACTGTAGGGATTGAGTGTCATCTGATGAATAACCAGATGGGTCAGCTCATGAGCAACCGCTCGCCTGCCCCACTCAATATTAGCCGGGGATATCCCGATAGCGATGGTGCCATACCGGGTAAAGGCTACCCCCCCGGTCCACTCCTGGGGATAAATCATCGCCCCTCTCAAGTCCTCAGGGTCAGCATAGACATAGAGCCTGACCGGTTTCTCCAGTTCAGCCCCGGTGTCCCGGGCCAGTTGAGCCAGCGCCTGCTGGGCTGTCGCCATCAGTTCCTGCCCGAAGGTGCCGCCCCCTTCATACCAGTATACGGTTACATCACCCTGGGTCAGATTGCGCCACGAGTAACGAAGGTCGTCAAACCGCAACTGAGCCGGAGGTGTTTCAACCTTATCACCCCTGGTATCCTTCACCAACCACCAGTATTTAACACCGGAGCCGGGAGGGAGTCCCCCAATTTTTACCATTTCCAGAGCCCAGTTAACCTCAACCTCGTTAGCAGGCACAAACTCAATATAGACCTCGCTGGTTACTTCAGCAAAACTCACCCGCTCAATCTGATAGCACAGGCGAATATCACTGATATCAACATCACTTCGAACAGACAGACTAAAGGTAAGTCGGGAGGGAAACTCCATCTGGGTCCGGCTCTCCAGCACCTCCAGTCTGCCCTGCGCCTGTGCCAGGCCCGGACCCAACAAAACCAGAAGCAAGCAAAGGACCAGGGCTAATACAGCGGCCTTTTTAACCATTCTTCTCACCCATACTGGACCTGAGGTAAGCAGTTATAAAATCGTCCAACTCCCCGTCCAATACAGCATCAGTATCGCCGCTCTGGTAACCTGTGCGGTGGTCCTTTACCATCCTATACGGCTGAAGAACATAGCTCCTGATTTGATTGCCCCAGCCCGCAGTGACATGCTTCCCCTTGAGTTTGTCTCTTTCCTCAGCTTGTTTTACCAGCTCCATCTCCAGCAGGCGAGCCCGAAGTATCTTCAGGGCACTCTCCTTGTTACGGTGCTGAGAACGCTCACTCTGGCAGGTAGCCACCAGCCCCGTGGGCAAGTGGGTGAGTCTAACAGCACTGCTCGTCTTCTGCATATGCTGCCCTCCCGGTCCACTGGACCTGAAGGTATCAACCCTCAGCTCCTCAGGCTCAATCTTGACATCAACATCGGCTTCCGCCTCGGGCATAACCTCAACGAGGGCAAAAGAGGTATGCCGGGCATGGTCAGCATCAAACGGCGATAGTCTCACCAAACGGTGCACCCCGCGCTCCGACTTCAGATAGCCACATACATAATCGCCATCAACCGCGACAATCGCGCTCTTTATACCCGCTTCTTCGCCAGGAGAAACATCCAGTACCTCGGTCTGATAAGCATGGCGCTCAGCCCAGCGAAGGTACATCCTCATCAGCATCTGTGCCCAATCCTGGGACTCCGTACCCCCGGCCCCGGCATGAATCGCCAGGATAGCATTTCTGGCATCATACTCACCACCAAGAGCCATCTGAAATTCCAGTCTATCGAGATGAGAGGTTATCTCTTCCATCTCAGACTGAATCTCTGCCTCCAGCGAAATATCTTCCTCCTTAAGCGTCATATCAATCAGTTCCGCAACATCGGCCACCCTTCTCTCCAGTCCACGCCATCCCTCAGTCACCCTCTTCTCCCGGGCCAGATGGCGCATAATACCCTGGGCCTTCGTCTGGTTCAGCCAGAAATCAGACTCGCTTGACTCTTTTTCCAGCCGGGCAATTTCAGCTTCCCTGGCAGCAATGTCAAAGATGCACCATCGCCATAGAAATCCGGGACTGCAAATCCTTTAATTTGTCCCTTAAATCCTGCATTTGTCCTCCCCCAATTTAGCTATTCAAAACACCTGTCTGGACAGCCTGCCGCAGGCGCCACGGCTTTAAGATTTCCCCCTGCTGCCAGATGAGCACGCCGGGTAGGTTCGGGCAGACGATAACCACGGCAGCAGCCAAGCACCCAGTAAATAGCAGCCTCAAGGTCAACTTTATGACCGATAGAAACGTAAAGCGGCTTCACCCGGGGCTTGGTCCGCAGTACTACCCCTATCGTCTCATCCCTATCCACTATTTCGCAATAACTTCCCGGGGGTGTCCCCGGGGCTCCGTGACTACCACACAGCCGGGACTTAGCGCAACCAATGGTCGGCGTATCCAGCAAAAGTCCCAGGTGAGAAGCAAGGCCCGCCCGCCGGGGATGGAGAATCCCCTGACCATCAACCAGGATAAGGTCCGGGGTAATATTAAGTTTTTCACAAGCAGTCAGAAGCAGCGGCAGCTCTCTAAAAGATAAAAGCCCGGGAACATAGGGGAAATCAATCTTTCCCTCCGCTACCCTCATTTCCACCACCTCAAGCTCGGGATAGCTCAAGACAACTACTGCCCCCCTCCCCACTCCCCCCACCCGTGAAACTGATACGTCCACACCAGCAATAAAGTGGGGAACAGTAACATGGTTAACCCTGGATACCTGCCCCGCCAGCCTCGTCTGGATATTTATAGCCTCGCCCGGGCTTACCTGCCAGCTATGTAACCTCTCCACCTTCATTCCCTGATTATAGCCATAATAGCGGCCTCCTGACAACTATTCCCCGCCGCCATTGACAGCCACCCAGTTTTAAGGCATAATAGGCTATAAACAAGAGGAGCAAAGGTGGTAAAGCTTAGACTCAGAAGAGTAGGTGCCAAAAACAGACCAAGTTACCGGCTGGTGGCTGCTGATGCCCGCTCTCCCCGCGATGGAGCCTTTATTGAGATTCTTGGACACTATAACCCCTTAACCGACCCGGAAACAGTAGTTATAGACGAAGAGAGAGCGCTACGCTGGCTCAAACAAGGAGCTCAACCCACTACTACCGCTGCCAGGCTACTGACAAAGGTAGGTATTACCGAAAAGTTCAACCAGATTAAGGAGAAACCATGAAAGAACTAATAGAATACATTGCCAAGTCCATCACTAACTTACCTGATGAAGTAGCTGTTACCGAAGAGACTGACGAGCGAGGCATAGTGCTCAAGTTGCAGGTTGCGGATGAAGATAAGGGGAGAGTCATTGGCAAGCAGGGTCGAGTAGCTGAAGCCATGCGCACCCTGATTCGAGTAAAAGCGGCCAAACAAGGCACCAAGTCCACCCTTGAGATTCTCTAGGGATTTTACGTAAGAGTAAGGGCCCGTAACAACAAGGAATGAAGCCAACCGAGCTGGGATTTATAACTGTTGGTCGAATTCTGGCTCCTTGGGGTATCGAGGGCAAACTAAAGGTAGAGGTAGAAACCGATTTTCCCCAGCGTTTTGCCCCCTCTTCGCTGGTCTACGTTAAGCACCTGCCGATGACCATTAAGAGTTCCCAGTGGCACAAAGGGAAAGCGGTCATCAAGCTCAACACAATTGACAGCATCGAAGCTGCCAGACCACTCCAGGGGCAAGCGATAGAAATACGCCGTGACCAGGTTTACCCCCTGCCTGACGGGCAATACTACCGCTTCCAGATCATTGGTCTCAAGGTAAAGACCACCGCTGGAGAGTCACTGGGAACCATCTCTGAAATCCTGTCCACGGAGAGTAACGACAATTATATAGTCCGCCAGATTAACAGAGAAATTCTTATCCCCGCTATCGACGATGTAGTCAAATCCATTGACCTTGATAAGGGAGAAATGCTCATTGAGCCCATCGACGGCCTGCTGACCCTGAATCAAAAAGGTGGCTAACCACCAGCCACCCTGAACCACAGATTAGTACCCTACCGCCAGCCCTAGATTTTTCGCCTTCTCTTTCTCCTCTTCTCCGCCACCTTGAGGCGAACCAGCGAGCGGCGAAGTGCCGCCTCTACTCGAGCCGTATCCATCCCCGGGGGGTGCTGACTGAGTACTTCCTCTGCCCGGCGCTTGGCTGCCTCAGCCCGGGTGATATCAATCTCCTCGGCCCTCTCCGCAGCATCAACCAGAGCGATTACCCGGTCAGAACGCACCTCAAGAAAGCCGCCAGAGATAGCCAGCGAAAATTCCTCCTCCCCCCTCCTCACCCGTAATTCACCCGCCCGCAGGATGGTCATCAAAGGCGCATGGTAAGGCAGGATTCCCAGCTCACCCTCAATACCCGGAGCAACAATTACATCAACATCATCTGAGAAAACCAGCCGCTCCGCGGTAACAATATCAAGCCTTATCGGAGACATTTACCTAAACCTGCTCTCTCAGTTCCTCCGCTGCCTCTACCGCCTCTTCTATTCCCCCTACCATATAAAAGGCCTGCTCTGGCAGGTCATCATACTTGCCTTCCAGAATCTCCTTGAAGCCGCGTACCGTTTCCTCCACCGGCACATATCTTCCCTCCCTGCCGGTGAAGACCTCCGTAACAAACATTGGTTGGGACAGAAATCGCTGTATTTTTCGAGCTCGGGACACCGTAAGCTTGTCTTCCTCACCAAGCTCCTCAATCCCGAGAATAGCAATTATATCCTGGAGGTCTTTGTAGCGCTGCAATATCTGCTGCACGCCGCGAGCCACCCGATAGTGTTCCTCGCCAACGACAGCCGGGTCAAGGATACGGGAGGTTGATGTCAAAGGGTCCACTGCCGGATACAAACCCTGTTCAGCAATAGACCTCTCCAGGGCAATACCAGCATCAAGATGTCCGAAGGTCGTGGCTACCCCAGGGTCGGTATAATCATCAGCCGGGACATATATCGCCTGGAAGGAGGTAATGGAGCCCTTTTTCGTCGAGGTGATTCTCTCCTCCAGGTCAGCAACCTCTGTAGCCAGTGTAGGCTGATAGCCCACTGCTGAAGGCATCCGTCCCAACAGCGCTGACACCTCCATACCCGCCAGGGTATAGCGATAGATGTTATCAATAAAAAGTAACACATCCTGGCCTTCCTCGTCACGGAAGTATTCGGCCATTGTCAGCCCGGTTAGTCCCACCCGGAAACGAACCCCGGGGGGCTCGTTCATCTGGCCGAAGACCATCACCGTCTTGTCAATTACCCCCGAAGCATTCATTTCGTTCCACAGGTCATTACCTTCCCGGGACCTTTCGCCAATACCCGTAAAAACAGAGAAGCCTCCGTGCTCAGTGGCAATATTGCGGATAAGCTCCATGATAATAACCGTCTTGCCGACACCCGCACCACCATAGGCACCCACCTTACCACCTCTGGTAAATGGAGTGACCAGGTCGATAACCTTAAGCCCTGTCTCCAAGATATCGGTACTCGTCGCCTGTTCCTCGAGTGAAGGCGGGGGGCGGTGAATTGGCCAGTGCTCCGTGGTCTCAACCGGTCCAAGGTTATCCAGTGCCTCACCCATGACGTTGAACAGGCGCCCCAGTGTCGCTCTTCCTACCGGCACCTTAAGGGCTGCTCCGGTATCCACTGCCTCAACCCCCCGCCCCAGCCCGTCAGTAGGTGATAGAGACAAACACCTGACCCGGTTATTGCCGATATGCTCCTGGGCCTCCAGCACAAACCTGCTGCCATCAGCGGTAATCTCAATCGCATTATAAAGTGCCGGCAATTCATCAGCTGGAAACTCGATATCAACCACCGTTCCTATAACTTGAACCACTTTGCCCGTAGCCATAATAACCCCCTCTGCCTAAACCAGAGCCTCAGCACCCCCGCTAATATCCAGAATTTCCCTGGTTATTGACTCCTGACGAGCCTTGTTATACACCAGGGTCAGGTCATCAATAAGCTCACTAGCATTATCGGTAGCGCTCCGCATGGCTACCATCCTGGCTGACTGCTCACTGGCAATAGACTCCAAAATCGCATGGTATACCTGCATCTCCACAAACCGGGGCAGCAACCCGCTCAATACCACCTCAGCCCCTGGCTCATATATGTAGTCCACATTCTGCACCCCGGGTATAGCCGCCGGCTCAACCGGAAGTATCTGCCATAGGGCCGGCCTCTGCGTCATCGTGGAGATAAACCGGGCATAGACGAGATAAACCAAATCCACAACACCACTGGTATAGTCATCAATAATGATACGGGATATAGGCAGGGTATCAAGCAGAGCAGGGTGGTCACCGAGCTGGGCAAATTCAGCTCGAACATCACGTCCATGCCGCCTCATGAAGTCCACCCCCTTACGGCCAACCGTGATAATGGTAACCGGTACACTTTGCTCCAGGATAAAACTCGCTGTCTTGCGATTAAGGCTCGCATTGAGTCCGCCACACAAACCCCGGTCAGGGGTAATATGCACAATGCAGACCTTAGCTGCCGGCCGGCGCTGCAGTAAAGGATGTAACACCCTGCCCGCATCAGGCAGGGCCGCCAGGTCAGCCAACACCTGGGTTATCTTCTCAGCATAGGGTCTTCCTGCCAGCCCTCTCTGCTGTGCCTGCCGCATCTTTGAGGTAGCGACCATCTCCATCGCCCGGGTAATCTTGGCCGTGCTCTGGATGCTGCGGATGCGATGACGAATTAAACGAATATTAGCCACTCTCCACACTGCTCCTATTGATAAGTCACGCTTTGCTTGAACTCAAGGATAGCCTGCTTTAATGCCTCCCCGGTCTCAGTGGTAATCTCCCCTTCCCTGGCAATACCCCTGCCTATCTCAGGGTGATTTGCCTCCATAAAGCGGTAGAAGTCAACCTCAAAAGCAGTAACCTTATCTACCGGTACATCATCAATATAGCCATTGACAGCAGCATATAGAATCATAACCTGCTTTTCCAGTGCCACCGGGGTATACTGGGGCTGTTTTAAAATTTCAGTTATCCGCTGGCCGCGCTCAAGCTGGGCCCGGGTTGCTTTATCCAGCTCGGTGGTACCAAACTGAGCAAAGGCAACCAGCTCCCGGTACTGGGCAAGCTCCAGTCTGAGTCTGCCGGCTACCTGCCTCATCGCTCCAACCTGTGCCGCGCTCCCTACCCGGGATACCGATAAGCCTACATTTACCGCCGGCCGGACGCCGGCATTAAACAGGTCTGCTTCCAGGTAAATCTGCCCATCAGTAATGGAAATAACGTTGGTTGGAATGTAGGCGGATAAATCACCGGCCTGGGTCTCAATAATAGGCAGCGCCGTAAGAGAACCGCCCCCATGCTCCGGAGCATACCTGGCCGCTCTCTCCAGCAACCGGCTGTGCAGGTAAAATACATCACCGGGGTATGCCTCCCGTCCCGGGGGACGGCGCAGCAGGAGTGAAAGCTGGCGATAAGCCCAACCGTGCTTGGAGAGGTCGTCATAGATGACCAGGGCGTCTTTTCCCTGCTCCATAAACTCTTCGCCGATGGCACAGCCAGCATAGGGAGCCAGATACTGTAACGCCACCGGGTCAGCGGCATTGGCACAGACAATAATAGTATGCTCCATTGCTCCGTAAGTCTCCAGGGTAGACACTATCCGGGCCACCTTCGATGTCTTCTGCCCAATGGCGACATAGACACAGGTCAGGTCGCCGCCCTTCTGATTGATAATAGTATCCAGGGCAATAGCCGTCTTCCCTGTTGACCGGTCGCCGATAATAAGCTCCCTCTGCCCTCTCCCCAGAGGAATCATACTATCTATTGCCTTAATACCGGTCTGCACCGGGGTATCCACCGGCTTGCGCATGGTAACATTGGGAGCTACTCGCTCCACGGGTCTAGTCTTATCCGCTCTTATCGCCCCTTTACCATCCAGGGGACGACCCAGGGGGTCAATTACCCGGCCGATGAGGTCGTCACCTACCGGCACTTCAGCGATCCGCCCCGTGCAGCGTACTTCATCCCCCTCCCTAATCTCACTGTAGTCACCGAGAATAACGGCGGCAACGCTGTCTTCCTCCAGATTCAGGGCAATCCCCATAATCTCACCGGGAAACTGAAGCAGCTCATTGTACTTTGCCGCCGCCAGTCCATGAATCCGGGCAATACCATCACCGACTTCGAGCACCGTACCCACATCTACCATGGTCACTGCCATGCCAAACTGCTCAATCTGCTGTTTTATTACTGAAACAATATCCTGCCCTCTTGCTGTCACCCGACTTATACCCCCTTCCTACTCCGGGTAATAGTCCCCACTCCCTTCCCTCACTCCCGCCCCCTGGCTATCTCGTTCTTCAGTGCCTCTAACCTGCTGCGAGTGCTGCCGTCCAGCAGCTTGCCGTCAATTCTGACTACAATCCCACCCAGGAGGCTGGAATCCACTTCAGGCTCAACGGCCACCTTTTTACCAACTATTGCCCCGAGGCGCCGTTCAAGCATCAGCCTATCGTCATCCCCGAGAGGAACGGCAGCAACAACCCTGGCCCGCTCTACGCCGCGGTAGCTATCCAGCAGCCGGTGATACTCCCCGGCAATCTCGCCTATAATATTCAACCTGCCCCTACTTATCAGCAAATAAACCAGGTTTAGTGCCAGCCGGCTAATGGTACTCAATCGCGCGGACAGGAACCTGGCTTTATCATCGAAACAAAGTTTAGGATTCTCAAGTAGAGAAATAACCACCTCATCCTCAACCAAATGGGCAATCCCCTCCAGGTCAGACTGCCACCTGTCTAACTCATTCCTCTCCCGGGCAATGCTAAATACTGCCTGGGCATAGCGTCCGGCATATACCCTTTTCGCCATAGCCTCTCCAATAATACAGACTAACCCTTCTTGAGAGTGGTGCTCTCCTCCAGCACCTTATCGATAAGCTGCCGGTGGGCTTTCTTATCCAGAGAACGGTCAATGACCTTCCCGGCTGCGAGTACCGTCAAATCCGCAAATTCCCGGCGCAGCTCAGCAATTGCCTCATCTCGCTCCCGCTGGATTTCAGCGCGAGCCCTGGCAGTAAGGGAATCAGCTCCCCTTCTGGCTTCCTGCTGCGCACTTCGCTTCAGCTCCTCCCCGGTGCGCACTGCCCGGGCGATTACCTCCTGCCCCTCCATGCCTGCCGCCTCAATCTGCTTTTTAACCCCTTCCTCAGCCTTTGCTGCCTGCTGCTTGATAAGCTCCGTCTGCTCCATGCTCTCCCTTATCCTCCGGGAACGTTCATCAAGCACCCTCATCAGCGGCTTATAGGCAACCAGGTACATAAGGCCGAACAGGATAACAAAGTTTATTATTTGCGCCACCAGCGTTGGCAGGCTTATACCGAGACTCGCCAGACCTCCCATTTTCACCCCCTACTATCAACTCCCCTGCAAATGCCTGGGGTGTACCTAGCTAGGGAATATAGCCAAAAACATCATACCGATCAGCAACACTGCCCCCAAGATTGCTGATGCAATGATTATTGCTATGGACATAGGTATACCACTATCTCCCATAATCACCCCCTTATTAGCCTCACTACACAATCATCGCCAGGATTATGGCTATAATCAGGGCGTAAATCCCGATAGCCTCACAGAAGGCAGTAACCAGAATCATGTTGGTCATTATCGGACCGCTCGCCTCGGGGTTACGCCCCAGTGCCTGCATCGCCGAATAGCCAATAAGCCCGATTCCCAGTGCCGGTCCTAACAGTCCCAGACTGCCAACCAGCCCTACCGCCAGCATCTTCATTACTTCAGGTTCCATTCTCTACCCTCCCTTTCAAAAATTCTACAGACTGGTGCTGTTCAACGAAACACTCCTGACTCAGGCTGCCTCCGCTCCATGAGGAGCAGCAGCAACGGTAAGAAATACCAGGGTCAGCCCCGCAAAGATAAGGGCCTGAACAAAGCCAACGAGCAACTCCAGCCCGTAAAATGGCAGGGCAAATACCCAGGGGACAAGAAAGATAGCAATTAAAAGTAAGATTTCACCGGCGGTCATGTTACCGAAAAGACGGAAGGTAAAACTGACGATACGCACCAGCTCGCTCAGTGCCTCCAGAATACCAACAAAGATATCAATAACCCCGGTGACCAGCCCGCTGAGTCCAGCACGGAGCCTGCCCCTTACCATTTGACCTGCGCCGGTGATAAACTTCCCGACATTGACAAACTTTCCCAGATAACGAACGCCGCCCGACCTGAGACCAAAGTACTCAACAAAGATAAAGGATACCAGTGCTAGAGCCAACGGCATGTTGATATCGGTATTAGCCCCCCGGAGCAAGTCCACATGCTCGCCCTCCGGGCCGATAACAAAGAGTGAGCCAAAGCCGGGAAGCAGGCTCAGCCAGGCGTTAAAGGCAACAAAGAGAAAAATAGTAGCCACCACCGGAAAGAAGCGGCGTCCGTTTTCTTCACCGGCAACTTCCCGGCACAAATCATACAGCCGGCCAAGGAAGGCCTCGAAAATAGCCTGAAGCCTGGCCGGAATAAGCCCCATCCGATGGGTGACCGCATATGAGAGCCCAACCAGGACAACGATAGTAACCCAGGCAGCGATAATGCTATTGGCGATGGGAAAGCCAAACAGATGGAAAACTGTCTCCGCCGGCAGCTTGAGGTCAGGCTGAGAAACGCTGAGCCAGCCAGGCAGCCCCAGGTCACCGAAGATACTTTTGCCCAGAGGACCCACGACAAAGCCCAACGCAAAGAGAGCAACAAAAACAAGCAAAATTCCGGCTGCAAGGGGAAAGGAACAACCCAGACAGCCACGTTTTTCACTCACTGGCTATTCTCCCCGTCGCCTTTGTTACCAATAAGGGGTAGAAGCATTTGATAAACACCGTAAAAAGCGACCACAATCCCAAGAATCAAGCCGATTATCCAGAACACGCCCGTATCCAGCTTACCATCAAGCCAGTGACCACCAAAGACCCCCAGGGCAATGGCACCACCGATAAAAAAACCCACTCCGGTCAGCCTTAGAGCCGCTACCCACCTGCCCATAGCTCCCGCAGCATAGCAAAACCAGTCCCGACGGTCAAATCTATTTCTTACCACAAAGAACCCTGGAGCTCTTAATTCCAGGGTTTTTTATTACTGTCAGGCATGGGAAAGATAACCTGTTATCCGCTTCAAGACTTACGCTTGTCAAAATCCTCTAAATCAAGGGTATTAATAAAATCAGTGAAAGCCGACATCCCCTTCAGTTCTTCGTCGCTAACCTCCTCCTGGGAGACAGGCTTGCCCGTTTCTCTATCCAGGATAATGCCAGCTTTGTCCAAAACCATCTCCTCAGTGTAGATAGGCACTTCCGCCCTTACCGCCAGCGCCAGGGCATCGCTGGGGCGAGAGTCAACCTCCAACTGCCCGCCATCTACATTAAGGATAATCTTGGCATAAAAAGTATCGTTTTTAAGGTCACTGATAATAATAGACTCAACCGTAGCCCCCAGGGCATCAATAGTCGAGCACAAAAGGTCATGAGTCAATGGCCTCTGCACAGTAACACCCTGCAATTTCACAGCTATGGCATCTGCCTCGGCCGGACCAATCCAGATGGGTAGATAACGGTCCGCCAGCTTCTCTTTCAGAATCACCACCCGCTGATAGTTCATCAGGCTGACCCTGATACTATCAATAATCATCTCTACCATAACCAACCTCCTCTGCTTCTCAGCCGACCTAGCCAATTCTACCCCACACTACAAAACAGTGTCAACAGAAATAGCCAGCACTGCCTGCCAACCCGGCCCATTTTCCGAGCTTTTAGCCAAATCACCCCGTTATGGTATAATAATTAGGCCAAGCACAAGGAGGTGCAAGTATGCACAAAGGTCAGAGGGCTGTTGTCTGGTTCAATGAGGTCACCAAAGAGGATGTGGCCTCTGTTGGTGGTAAAGGGGCAAATCTGGGTGAAATGACCAACGCCCACATCCCCGTTCCCCCCGGTTTTATCGTAACCGCCAACACCTACTTCGACTTCCTGGAAAAGTCAAAAATCACCGACAAACTCCGCCATCTGCTAAAACCACTGGACACCGGCAATAGCAAACAGCTCCAACAAATTGCGGCTGAAGTCAAACAGGTGATTATGAATGCCCCCATGCCACCGGAAACAGCCCGGGAAATTAAGGATGCCTACGTAAAGATAGGTGGGGGTCTGGTTGCAGTGCGTTCCTCAGCCACTGCTGAAGACCTGCCCGAAGCCTCCTTTGCCGGTCAGCAGAGCACCTTCCTCAACATAACCGGTGAAGAGGAGGTAGTAGCTGCGGTACACGAATGCTGGGCATCCCTCTTTGAACCGCGAGCCATCTTCTACCGGCACCAGCAAGGTTTTGACCACTTCAAGGTCGGCATTGCCGTGCCGGTCCAGAAAATGGTGCAATCCGAGGCTTCTGGAGTCATGTTTACCCTGGAACCCGTAACCAGCGATGAAAGCAGGATAGTTATCGAGGCGGTTCTGGGACTCGGTGAAATGATTGTCTCAGGGGATGTAACCCCCGACACATATATCATTAGTAAAGACGGGCTAAAAATTACCAGCAAGAAGATTGCCCCACAGGAATGGAAACTGGTAAGGAATGACGCAGCCAAAGGCAAGGAGGCTAACATTAAGGTTCTCCTTACTCCTGAGGAACAGGCCCGGCAAAAAATAAGTGACACTGATATAATCACCCTGGCCAAGCTGGGAGAACAGCTAGAGGAGCACTATCAATTTCCCCAGGACATTGAGTGGGCAAAAGAGGGCCAGGAAATCTTTATCGTCCAGACCCGACCGGTAACTACTATTAAGGCCGGGGAGGAGGCAGCAGCCGCAGCCGCAGCCGCGCCTGAAATTACCGCCCCGATACTCATATCAGGGGCGCCCGCCAGTCCCGGCATGGCATCAGGGCCGGTCAGGATAGTTTCTGATGCCTCTCAGATAGACAGGATAAGAAGCGGTGATATTCTGGTTGCCGCAATGACGACTCCTGACTTCGTGCCCGCAATGAAACGGGCAGCCGCTATCGTCACCGACCGTGGAGGCCGAACGGCACACGCCGCCATTGTCAGCCGAGAGCTCGGCATCCCCTGTGTCGTTGGCACCGGACAGGCCACTTCTATACTGACTGAGGGACAGATAATCAGTGTAGATGGTTCAACAGGCAAGATTTATGAAGGCAGGGTAGCTATCAAGGAAGAGGCAACTGATACCTATAAAGAGAAGATTAAGACGAAGACTAGAGTTTATGTAAACCTGGCTCAGCCCGAGCTAGCCGAAAGGGTGGCAACGCGTAATGTAGATGGTGTTGGCCTGCTCCGCGCCGAATTCATGGTTGCCCAGATTGGTGAACACCCCCGCTACATGATAAGCCAGAAGAGGGGCAAGGAATTTGTTGAGCGGCTCTATAAAGGTATTAATACCTTTGCCAAAGCGTTCGACCCCCGGCCCGTAGTCTACCGTACTACCGACTTTAAGACCAACGAATACAGGGAACTCACCGGCGGTCAGGAATATGAAGAGATGGAAGAGAATCCCATGATTGGCTACCGAGGAGCATCACGATATATCACCGACCTTGGCACGTTCGAGCTGGAAATAGAGGCAATAAAAAGGGTAAGGGAACACTACCAGAACCTGTGGGTCATGATTCCGTTTGTACGGACGGTTGATGAGCTGGCCCAGACAAAGAAAATCCTGGAAGACCACGGGCTTAAGCGCTCCCCTGATTTCAAGCTATGGATGATGGTGGAGGTGCCGTCTAACATTTTTCTTATCGAGAAATTCCTCGAGGTCGGCATTGATGGCATATCCATCGGCTCAAACGACCTGACCCAGCTCATCCTGGGCATTGATAGGGACAGTGAGAAGCTAGCCAAAACCTTCGACGAACGAAATGAGGCGGTACTCATTGCTCTGGAAAGGGTAATCAAGGTGTCAAAGAGCATGGGCGTTACCTCCTCCATCTGCGGACAGGCGCCATCAGTATACCCTGAGCTTACTGAGAAGCTGGTGAAGTGGGGTATCACCTCAGTCTCGGTAAGCCCGGATATGATTGGTATCACCAGAGAGATAATTGCTAAAGCGGAGAAGAAATTAGACTCCAGTGATTAGCCGGCTCAATATTCGACAGCTAACTGAAGAAAAGGAGGAAAGTCTTTCCCCCTATGCAGCAAGAGGGAGACTGTCACGGGGAAGGCTTGAATATGAGGAGCCGTGTCCGATACGCACCTGCTTTCAGCGCGACCGGGACCGTATTATTCACTCCAAGGCCTTTCGCCGCCTCAAGCATAAGACGCAGGTATTCATTGCCCCCCTCGGTGACCACTACGTTACCCGGCTTACCCACACCCTTGAGGTCTCCCAGATAGCCCGAACCATTGCCCGCGCCTTGAATCTCAACGAAGACTTAACAGAGGCAATCGCCCTGGGCCATGACCTGGGCCACACCCCCTTCGGTCATGTCGGTGAGGATGTCCTGGACGAGCTCTACTACGAGGGGTTCAGGCATAACGAGCAAAGCCTGAGGGTTGTTGACCTCCTCGAAAATGACGGCCAGGGGCTCAACCTTACCTGGGAGGTGAGGGATGGCATTGTTAACCACTCCAAGACAAAGGTAGCTGTTCTCGGGCAGGACCTGGGAAAGGTAAACACATACGAGGGTGAGGTGTGTAAAATCGCTGATATTATTGCCTATATCAACCACGACATCGGGGATGCGATAAGAGCAGGCATGATTACCGGGGACGACCTACCCCTCTCAGCCACCACCGTGCTGGGCCACTCCCACTCACAACGCATCAACACAATGGTCTGCGATATTATCGACCGCTCCTGGTCAGTAAGTGGTCATGATAACACACAGGACAAGCCGATTATAACCATGAGCCCTCCGGTCCTGGAAGCAACAAATACCCTGCGCCAGTTCCTGTTTAAGCGAGTATATAACCTGCGCTCTGCCCAGAAGGAAGCGGAGAGGGGAAGAGAAGTAATCCGTCAACTGTATCATTATTTCAACGAGCACGAAGGTAAGCTGCCAGCGGAATACCGCTCCTATCGTGATGAGAGAGCGCGAAGGGTAGTTGATTACATTGCCGGTATGACTGACCAGTATGCACTGAGGCTAGCTGAGAAACTATCGCTAATCAAGGCTGCGGCCAGATAATCAACCTTCAAGGACAAGTTGGAAAAAAAGGAGCAAAGGGGAAAATAACAGGCTAAACCAGGAAGATGGGTATTATAGACGAGGTAAAACAAAAAATAGACATCGTCGAGGTTATCGGCGAACACACCACCCTGACCAAAGCCGGGCGAACCTACAGGGCTCTATGCCCGTTTCACAGCGAGAAACACCCTTCCTTCTTCGTCTATCCTGAACAGCAGAGCTGGCATTGCTTCGGCGCCTGTAACACCGGTGGTGATATCTTCTCTTTTGTTATGAAAAGGGATAACACCAGCTTTGGTGACGCCCTGAGGCTACTTGCCGAGAGAGCTGGCGTTAAAATACCGTCACAGTTTGAGCCGCAAACGGGTAAAGATGAGCGGGAAAGGTTATATCAGGTTAACGAGGCGGCTGCCCGGTATTTTCATAATTTACTGTTAAACTCCCCGGCGGCGGAAAGGGCAAGAAATTATGTGCTAAGCCGGGGGTTCTCGTCAAAAACCGTGGCTGACTTTCAGTTGGGCTTCAGCCCGAACAGCTGGGAATCCCTGAAGCAATATCTGCTGGAAAAAGGCTATACCGAGAATGAACTGTTAACCGCCGGCTTAATAATAGAAGCCGATGACAAAAAAACACACGACCGATTTCGCAACCGGTTGATGTTCTCTATCCGTGACAGCAGAGGACGCATCACCGGCTTCGGGGCCAGGGTACTCGATGATTCACTGCCCAAGTATGTTAACTCCCCCCAAACACCACTCTTCGATAAGAGCAGCATCCTGTATGGCATCGACCTGGCTGCCGCCGCCATCAGACAGCAGGATATGGCAGTAATTGTAGAGGGTTACATGGATGTCATCACTGCCCACCAGAATGGATTCAAGAATGTAGTTGCCGCCATGGGGACCTCGGTTACCGATAGACAGGTCAGTATGCTCAAGAGACTGACCGGAAATGTAGCCCTGGCCCTTGATGCCGACGCTGCCGGGGAGGAAGCCACGCTCCGCAGTATAGGCTACGAAAACATCCTCGGCGCCGAGGTAAAGGTTATTATCATGCCCGCGGGCAAAGACCCTGACGATGTAATCAGAGACGATACCCGGACCTGGCAGCACCTGCTGGACGAGGCGCCGCCCATTATCGACTTTACCTTCGATACAGCTACTGCCAAAGTTGACCTCAATACCGCGAGGGGCAAATCGCTGGCGGTAGATAAACTCCTGCCCATTATTGCTGAGATAAAGAACCCGGTGCGTCAAGCCCACTACTTACAGAAACTGGCTCATCTGGTTAAAGTCAGCGAGCAAACTATCGAAACGGCTCTGGGTAAAATTAAGCTTCACCGGACGGGACGCAACCTCAAAGAGTCAAAGCGGGAAGCTGTTACTTCAGCGGTAAAACCACTTGTGTCCAGTCCCATTGAGGAATACTGTCTGGCCCTCCTGCTCCAGTACCCCGAGCTCAAAGACAGTACCGGAGAGCTTCTCCTGGACTACTTCGGAAACAGCGAGAACCGTGAAATCTTCATCGGCTTAAAAGAAGCTGATGACCTCCCGTCGCTCAAGGAGAAACTTGACCGCATCATCCACGACCATCTTGACTACCTTGCCACCAAGAGCCTGCCTCCCACTGGTGAGACAGAGCGCAGACACATCCTTAGCAATTGCGTGCTCCGGCTACGCGAGGAATTCCTCCATAACCTGGAGACAAAAAGGGAGCAACTCTTTGCCTTAGAGGCGGAGTCAGGAGGCACCGCCGCCGAGCTAACCAAACTTCAAGAACTAGGGACAGAAGGCGCCGTTCAATTGAGAGAAGTCTTTCAATCGAAAGGTCAGCGGCACTCAGGAGCAAAGGGGGTGAGGAAATGAGCTTAGAAGATAATGAACACTCAGCCCCGTTCCCCCAGGATGAGCGGATGAGAGAGGAGCTATATCCTGATAAAAAGCTAAAAAGCAAGCCCAAGCCAGCGTTAAACTCGAGGCTACAAGCCTCGCTGACACAATTAGAGGAACAAGAGGTTATAGACGACCCCGTCCGCATGTACCTCCACGAGATTGGCCGGGTGCACCTTCTCACCGCCAAGGATGAAAAGGTGCTCGCCAGAAAGATGGAGAAGGGCAAACGTATCAAAGACATCAAGCGGGATTACCTGGAAAAGCACGGCAGGTCCCCCTCAGCAACGGAGGTAATACTCACCATTCTCGATGAGCTTCACCAGGCGTCCACTACCATCCATATCCTTCAACAGGAGCTTGGCCTTACTCCCACCGCCGGTTTCACCGAGAGCATCACCAATCCTAAATTACAGGAAAGCATTGATGGTGAGATAAAGCAGCAATTAGTCCAGGATATCGCTTATCGGACAGGCATGCCCCCGCATGAGACCGGGCAGTTCCTGATTAAGCTGTCATTAGACAGTAACCTGCTGCCCGGAGAGGTCATCGATGCTATCGGAGACAGCATCACTCTAGCTGACATAGAAAAACTGGTGACAGACACCGATTTTGTTAATTCCCTCCGGGCCCATGAAGGGCAGTTCCAAGCCTACCAGGATGACATCAAGCGTGAGGCTGCGAAAGCGGAAAAACACCTCACCGAAGCCAATCTGCGTCTGGTAGTCAGCGTCGCCAAAAAACATATTGGGCGGGGGATGTCACTCCTCGACCTCATTCAAGAGGGGAATATTGGACTAATCAGGGCCGTAGAGAAATTTGATTACCACAAAGGCTACAAATTCAGCACCTATGCCACCTGGTGGATTCGCCAGGCAATTACCCGGGCAATAGCCGACCAGGCTCGCACCATTCGCATCCCGGTCCATATGGTCGAGACCATTAACAAACTCCTGAGAGTAAGCCGCCGGCTCGTCCAGGAACGGGGACAGGAGCCCAACTCCAAGGAAATTGGTGAGGAAATGGAATTATCCTCGCAAAAGGTAAGAGAAATAATCAAGGTATCACAACTGCCACTGTCGCTGGAATCACCCATAGGTGAAGAGGAGGACAGCCACCTGGGTGACTTTATTGAAGACCGAAACGCCCTGCCCCCGGCTGACGCTGCCTCCAAGCAGCTCCTGAAAGAACAAATCGATGCCGTGCTCCACAGCCTTACCCCTCGTGAACAGCGGGTGCTTCAGCTTAGATTTGGTCTCGAGGACGGGCGAAGCCGGACGCTGGAGGAAGTAGGAAAGGAGTTTGGCGTAACCAGAGAACGAATCCGCCAGATTGAGGCTAAAGCATTGCGAAAGCTACGCCATCCCAGCCGAAGCCGAAAATTAAAGGACTACCTGGAAGAATAAACTACCTGAACATCCTCTTCACATCAGCGGGCAGTTTACCACCGGCGCCCATCTTCATCAGCCGTTTCATCTGGTGAAACCGGTTAAGGAGCTGGTTAACATCCTGAGGCTTTACCCCGCTCCCCCGGGCAATGCGGCGGCGGCGGCTACCACCGATAATAGCCGGATTGCGCCGTTCCCCGGGGGTCATAGAACATATAATCGCTTCAACCTTCTTTAGCTGCTCTTCTTCGGTGCCGTCGGGTAGCTGCCTGGACAGCCGTGACATCCCGGGTACCATCTCAACCAGCTGGGCTAGCGAGCCCATCTTCTTAATCTGCCCGAGCTGGGACAGGAAATCATCTAAATCGAAACTCGCACTCTGGACCTTCTTCTCCAATTCCTTAGCCCGCTTCCCGTCCACTACCCTCTCCGCCTTCTCAATAAAGGTAAGCATATCCCCCATTCCCAGGATACGCGATGCCAGACGGTCGGGATAAAAAGGCTCCAGAGCATCAACCTTCTCACCGATGCCGATAAACTTAACAGGCACCCCGCTGACCCACCTGATAGAAAGGGCCGCCCCACCCCGGGCATCCCCATCCATCTTGGTCAAGATAAGCCCGGTCAAGCCCAATCTCAAGTTAAATTCCTCAGCCGCCCGTACCGCATCCTGCCCGGTCATAGCATCAACCACCAGTAACATCTCATCTGGCTTTAGTTGCTCCTTAACCCGGACCAGTTCCTCCATCATTGCTTCATCTATATGAAGGCGGCCGGCAGTATCCACAATAACCCAGGTAGCGGCTAACTTCTTCGCCTGCACCAGGGCATGAGCGCAGATGTCCCGGCTCGCGGCCCCGGGAGTTTCACTATAAACCGGGATATCAAGCTGTGCCGCCAGGGTAACCAGCTGTTCTACCGCTGCCGGCCGGCGGCTATCGGCGGCTACCAGCAGCGGACGCTGCCCGCTACGCTTGAGATAAAGGGCCAGCTTGGCCGCGGTGGTCGTCTTCCCACAACCCTGCAACCCCACCAGCATCGCTATCGAAGGTGAGCGGGCCGAGGTCTCGAGGTGACTCTGCTCCCTACCCAGAATGGTAACAAGCTCGTCACTGACGATTTTGACTATCTGCTGGGCCGGGGTCAGGCTGTCCAGCACTTCAGCACCAAGAGAGCGTTCCCTGACCCGGCTAGTAAAACTCTTTACTACTTTGAAATTTACATCAGCTTCCAGAAGCGCCAGCCGCACCTGGCGCAGGGCGTCATCTATATCCGGCTCACTAAGCTTACCCTTACTGCCCAGCCGTCGGAATACGGCGTTTAACTTATCACTAATAACTTCAAGCATACCGGGTCCATTTTAATTGGAGGATACTCTAACCGTCAAGCTAAATCGTACACTTTGCCCGGGCAGGTGAATAGAAGCCGGAGGGTGATTTGGGAAGGGTCAATACGCAGCATTCGGGATAAGGCTTTCCCATAAATAGATAGTTGCGAGCGGTATCGTTCTGCCCTATCATTCAACTCAGCCTCACCCGTAATCTCATCACTTTTGAAATCCAGAACAGTAGCCCCTAATATCCTGTTATCCGGACCGCGCACAATAGTAACACGGTCGAAAATACCCGTTACCCACCGGTCATCTAACACTATCTCGAAATGCTTCTCACGCCATAAATCGACATTACCTTCAGGTTTAGACAAGGCTTGTCGGACTTCTGCCGAAGCAAGTGCCCGTCGAAACTGCTCGACAGCCCTCTGCTTTAGCTCCTCTGCCACCGGTGATGTCCCTCGCCATTCCTGAATTATCTTCTCATTATCCACTTCGTTGCTCCAGGAGACCTTTTCAAAGAGTTTATGTATGGCCGTACCCACCTCCATGCTATTGCGGAAGGCAATTGCAAACAGCGAATCAGCCCTTATCTCACCCTCCTCAAGCATCGATGGCGATACACCAAGCAGCCTCCGCCTCCGTGAAGGCCGTTCCCCAAATCCCTCGGGCAGTCCACGTCGTTCAGCAGGTTCAACAAGCGGTACCTTTGCGGTCACCTTGGTATACCAATCACGCTCACCCGTCTCATAAAGGCAAACAAGTTCCTCATCATCGATTGTGACATGTGGCCCGTCGGCTGGCTTCATATCTCCTGCCATCTGTAACTTCAGCAAAGCGGCAGGAGTTATAACGGCAGCACCCTTTCCCGGAAAGCTGGTAACCATGTAGAGCCCCTGCCTGGCCCGAGTCAACGCCACATACAACAGGCACAGGGCATCAAAACACTCCGCTGCGTCGCTTGCC
>JAUWPF010000040.1 GCA_030611745.1 Chloroflexota bacterium
TCCAGAACAGGGAGGAGATTGACCGCAGTATCAGACAATTTGCTCCTGCCTGGCCGGTAGAACAGATTCCGCTGGTTGACAGGAATATTCTGAGGCTTGCAATATTTGAAATTTTGCTTGATAATAAAGTGCCGCTCAAGGTAGCGATAAATGAGGCGGTTGAACTGGCCAAGATGTTTGGCGGCGACAATTCGTCGAAGTTTGTTAACGGCGTCTTGGGCTCGGTCAGCGCTTTAGCAAACAGGCAGGTAGTTTCTGAATAGGGAGGTAGAAATGGTGGCTGTTTTTGACCGGCTGAGGAGGATAGTTGTTGAGCAGCTGGGTGTAGACGAAGAGGAGGTAGTGCCCTCGGCTAACTTTGTTACTGACCTGGGCGCCGACTCTCTGGACCTGGTGGAGTTGATAATGGCATTAGAGGAAGAGTTTAGCACCCCTTCTCTAAAGGTTGAGATATCGGATGAGGATGCGGAGAAGATAGTAACTGCCCAGGATGCTATTGATTTTCTTCAAGACCTGGGCATCGAGGACAAATAGACGGGAAGGTTAGTGTGACCAGAGCCGTATTTTTTGACTGGTTCAACACCCTGGCTCTCTTTGACCCTCCCCGTGAAGCGTTACACAGTCAGGCCTTTCTTGAGTCTGGTATTAATGTGCCTCCCGGGGAGTTAAGGCGCGGCCTCCTGGTTGCCGACAGGGGCTGGTTTGAGGAGAATGTGCGGTCCAGGGTGGAAGAAAGAGGCCCCGAGGAGCAGCTGGAAATCGGGATTCGCTACGAGGAGACTGTCCTCGCCGGGGCCGGGATTAAAACTGATAGAGAGACACTGCTCAAGGTCCTGAAGCAGATGCAGCGGTTATATAAAGGAATAACCTTTATCCTTTTTGAAGATGTGCTTGATGTCCTGAAAACGCTAAAGCAGCAGGGCCTCATTTTAGGCCTGCTTACCAATGTGAATGAGGATATGGACGCTATCTGTCGCAGGCTGGACCTTGAGCCCTACCTTAACTTTGTGGTTACCTCGCGGGAGGTGGGGGCTGATAAGCCCAGCCCCCCTATCTTCCTGGCTGCCCTGGAGCATGCCGGGGTGGATGCCTCGGAGGCAGTCCATGTCGGTGACCAGTACAAGATGGATGTGGTGGGGGCAAGGGGGGTGGGTATCAGCCCGATACTTATTGACCGCTATAACCTGTATCCCGAGGTCACTGACTGCCCCCGCATCCGGGCCCTCTCCGAGATAGGGAAGTACCTTTACCCGTCTCCTTGACAAGTTATACACCCTGTGATAAAGTGAACCCCGGACAGGTTAAGTGGGATATAAGATGTCATTATATGTTGCCTATCATCCATATTATTATATGTATTTTATGTTTACGGGATGCGCCAGGCATGCTTGGGGGCAGTTTGTATGAAGATGTGAATATCGAAGGTAACCAGTGAAAGGAAAAACAAAAAGAGAACCCTCCAGGCGGAGGGAATTTTATTTGCCGGGGATATGGTAAATATTTAATTGTTTTTAGATTAGGGGGTATTAAATGACGGGGAATAGCGATTTCGACCAATTTAAAGGCTCATCTGATTATATTGTTTCTGAGAACTTGAAGGACGCAGTGAATGTGTCGATAGCTCTCAAGAGACCGCTGCTGGTTAGAGGGGAGCCGGGGACGGGCAAGACCCTGCTTGCCCACAGTATTACGGCGGGGCTGGGTAAAAGGCTGATTATCTGGAATATCAAGTCAACCACCAAAGCCCAGGAGGGTCTCTACGTATATGATACGGTGCAGCGGCTTAATGATAGTCGCTTCGGTGACAGGGATGTCTCTGACATCAAGCAGTATATCAAGCCGGGTAAGCTGGGAGAGGCCTTTAGCTCTCCGGAGCGGGTAGTCCTGCTTATCGACGAGATAGACAAGGCTGACCTTGAGTTTCCCAACGACCTGCTCAATGAGCTGGACGAGATGTCCTTTTATATCCCCGAGACCGGGGAAACTATCACCGCGGTCTACCGCCCGGTCATGATTATAACCAGTAACGCCGAAAAGGAACTTCCCGATGCTTTCCTGCGGCGGTGTGTTTTTCACTTTATCGAGTTTCCCGACACGGAGATGATGGAGAAGATAATCAGGGTCCACTTCCCCGATATTCAGCAGAACCTGCTTCGCCAGGCCCTGAAGACCTTTTATACGCTGAGGGAGATTGACGATTTCAGAAAGAAACCATCAACCGCTGAATTGATAGACTGGATTAGTGCCCTGATTGCCAGTGGTATCAGCCATGAGCAGATAACCAAAGAGGTTCCCTTCGTCGGTACCCTGCTCAAGAAGGAAACGGACTACAGCTATTTTATGAATGCCGTCTTAAACAAAAGAATGAATGCCTATGGTATTAAGTGGAGGGACTAGTTAACCCGCATGTTCACCGATTTCTTTTATACCCTTAAACGGAGAGGGGTGCCGGTGTCAATGACGGAATGGATGACACTGATGGAGGCACTGTCCCGCGGTTTTATCGCGAATCTCGATGACTTTTACTACCTGGCCCGGGCAATCCTGGTCAAGAGTGAAGCCCATTATGACTATTATGATGTTGCCTTCCAGGAGTACTTCAAAGGGGTAGAGGCACCGGCGGAGATTACCGGGCAAATCCTCGACTGGCTCAAGGACCCGATTAACAGGATGACCCTTGGTAAGGAGGAGAGGGCGCTGTTTGATGAGATGGACCTTGAGGAGCTGATGAAGGAGTTTGAAAAGAGGCTTGCCGAGCAGACGGAGCAGCATGATGGCGGTGGCCACTGGATTGGCCGGGGGGGCACTTCTCCCTTTGGGCACTCCGGGTATCACCCGGCCGGTATCCGGATTGGCGGCGAGTCGGGGGGAAGGCACGCTATCCAGGTTGCCCAGGAAAGGAAGTTCAAGAATTACCGCAGTGACCTGGTCTTGGATGTGCGCCAGATAAAGCTGGCATTAAGGGGCTTGAGGCAACTGAGCCGGATTGGTCTTGAGGATGAACTTGACCTGGAGCGGACGATAGATGCTACTGCCAAGAACGCCGGAGATATTGAAATGGTGTGGAGGCGAAGCCGGAAAAACGCGGTTAAGGTACTGCTCCTGATGGATGTCGGCGGGTCGATGAACCCCTTTGCCCGGTTGTGCAGCCGTCTCTTCTCGGCGGCTAATTCCGCCAGCCACTTCAAGGACTTTGAATATTTTTACTTTCATAATTGTATCTATGATTATCTCTACACCGATGTTGAGAGGAGCGAAGCCGTCAGCACCAGCTATATATTGAATACCTTTGAGCCGGACTACAAGGTATTCCTGGTCGGGGATGCCAGGATGGCGACGTCGGAACTGCTCAGTAAATATGGGGCTATTTACTACTATGAGCAGAACGAGGCCCCGGGGCTCGTCCGGCTTAAGCAGGTTGCGGAGCATTTTACGCACTGTGTCTGGTTAAATCCCGAGGAGCTGCATTTTTGGAATCACCCTACGGTGCTGATGGTTGGCAAGCTGTTTCCCATGTTTGAGCTAACCCTGGAGGGGCTCAACCAGGCGGTCAAGAAACTAATAGTAAAGAAATAGGAGAGGGAAAATGACTGGTGGCGATGGAATAGAAGGCCTGGTAAGGTCGGTTTTGGTTTCTCAAGGAGCCTATTCGCCAGGTAAGGCCGCGGAGACCCTGGCGAGGGAGATTGGAGTGGCCGCAGAGGATGTTATCAAGCTTGACGCCAATGAAAATGTTTATGGCTGTTCACCCCGGGTGAACCGGGCTCTGGCAAGCTACCCTTACTTAAATATCTACCCCGATGCCACCCAGACAAGAATCAGGGGGCTTCTGGCTGATTATGCCGGTATCGGGGCCGAGTATATTGTGGCCGGTAATGGCAGTGACCAGCTAATTGACTTTATCCTGGACCTGCTTATTGAGCCCGGGGATGAAGTGATAAATTGTGTGCCGACCTTTGCCATGTTCGGCTTTAGAACAAAGCTCCATAGTGGTACCCTGGTTGAAGTCCCCAGAGACGGGGATTACGCCGTCGATGTAGCCGCAGTAAAGAAGGCGATAACTAAAAGGACTAAACTGATACTGCTGGCTACGCCTAATAATCCCACCGGGACCATCACCCCCCGAAAGGATATCCTGGAGCTGGTGGATACCGGGGTGCCGGTCCTGGTTGATGAGGCCTACGTTGAATTCACGGGTGAGACCCTTACCCGGCTGGTGAGCCAGTACAAAAATATGATGGTAATGCGGACCTTCAGCAAGTGGGCAGGCCTGGCGGGAGTAAGAATAGGCTATGGCATATTCCCGCCCCGAATTGCTCAATACCTGATGACCATAAAACTGCCCTATAATGTAAATGCGGCGGCCCTGGTTGCGGTGGAGGAGTCGCTAAAGGACCTTGACTATCTGCTCGGCAACGTGAAGGCGATTGTTGCCGAGAGAGAAAGGCTGTTTAAAGAGCTGAAAAAGCTGACATTCTTGAAGCCTTTTCCATCGAAGGCCAACTTCGTTTTCTGCGCGGTGCTGAAGGGAAAGGCGAGTGAAATCCAGCGAGAACTGGAGAGGAAGGGAATACTGGTTCGTTACTTTGACCTGCCCCTGCTGAGGAATTCTCTCCGCATCAGCGCCGGCAGACCGGAACATACCGACGCGGTAATCAAAGCGCTGCGGGAAATAGGAGATGGGATAGATGGAAAATAGACGGGCAACTATCAAACGGGAGACTAAAGAGACCCGGATTAACCTGGAACTTGGTATTGACGGTCGTGGTGAGTGGGAGATAGCTACCGGGATTACAATGTTCGACCACCTGCTGTCTCAGCTTGCCCGGCACGGCATATTTGATATCAGGATTTCAGCCTCCGCGGACGACCAGCATCACCTGGTGGAGGATGTTGCCATCTGCCTGGGTAAAGCGCTGGGTGAAGTCCTGGGGACGAAGGAGGGTATTGTCCGCATGGCTGATGCCACCGTGCCGATGGACGATGCCCTGGCGATGGTAGCGGTGGACTTAAGCGGCAGGGGGCGTGCTGTGCTTGAGCTGCCGTTTGATGATAATGATATGGCGGGATTCCCCACCGACCTTATCCGCCATTTTCTTGAATCGTTTGCCACTGAAGCCAGGCTTAATCTCCATGCCCGGATTTTGTACGGTGTCAACGACCATCACAAGGCGGAGGCCCTGTTTAAGGCCCTGGGTAGGGCCCTGGATATGGCTACCAGGATTGACGAGCGGATAAGCGGTGAGCTGCCCAGTACCAAGGGGCTGTTTGAGCGCTAGGGCTTGGGGTGGAGCTACTCTAACTTCCGGCCGGTTAACCTCTCGTAGGCCTGCTGGTACCTTCTGGTGGTGCTGTCAATGACTTCCTGGGGCAGCATCGGGGCGGGGGGTTCTTTATTCCATCCTGACCCGGTAAGCCAGTCTCTAACCGGTTGCTTATCGTAGCTGGGTTGAGATTGTCCCTCCTGGTACCGCCCTTTATCCCAGAGACGGCTTGAGTCCGGGGTCAGCAGCTCATCAATAAGGATAAGCTTCTCACCGTCTGAGCCAAACTCCAGTTTGGTATCGGCAATGATAATACCCCTCGTTTTAGCGTACTCCCGGCCGTGGTTGTAGATGTCCAGGCTTTTCTGTTTTAGCTCTTCAGCCAGCGCGCTGCCCGTGAGATTTCCCAGCTCATCCATCGTGAGCGGCTGGTCATGGCCGCTTTCGGCTTTGGTGGTCGGGGTGAACAGGGGCTCGGGCAGCTGCTGGCTTTCCTTTAGTCCTTCCGGGAATGATACCCCGGAGATAGTGCCGGATTGCTGGTATTCTGCCCACGCTGACCCGGCAAGATAGCCCCGCACCACGCATTCAACCGGGATGCGCTTTACCTTCTTGACTACCATCGACCGGCGGGCGAGATAGGCGGGGTAGTCAAAACGATTCTGGCCGGGGAGATAGGAGTCAAGGCAGCTCGTGTCATCGACTACCGCTACCAGGTGGTTGGGCACCAGACTTTGGGTCCGGTTAAACCAGAAGGCCGAGAGTTGGTTGAGCACCAGACCTTTAGAGGGGATACCACAGGGCAGGACCGAATCAAAGGCTGAGATTCGGTCAGTGGCGACAATAAGGAGATAACTCCCCAGGTCATAGCTGTCCCGCACCTTTCCCCGGATAAATAGCGGCAGAGGCAGCTCGGTAGTTAAGAGAACTGACATGCCAGGGTTGTCTATCTCCCTCACCTCACTTTAGCTTATATTGTCCTTGGTGCCAGCTCTGAGGGTCCGGCCGCCCCGGGTCTTTCTCGCCACTGGCTTCTGGTCAGGCCCAGCCGCTTGAAAATGTCATCTATATAACGCAGGTAGTACTGATAGTCAAAAAGCGGCTCGAGCTCGGTGGGGGGCAGAACGGCGGTAACCTCGGTGTCAGCTTTGAGGAGAGTCAAAAAGCTCCTGTTTCGCTTCCAGGCCTTCATTGCATTTCGCTGCACCAGCTCGTAGGCTTTCTGCCGGGAGAGCCCCTTATCGATAAGGGCGAGCATTACTCGCTGGGAGAAGGCCAGCCCTTTGGTTAGCTCCAGGTTTCGTTTCATCTGGCCGGGGTAGATTTGGAGCCCACTCATTATCGGGATGAAAAGGCTTAAGATGTAGTCAAGGATGAGACAGGAGTCGGGCAGGGTAATGCGTTCGTTTGAAGAGTGACTGATATCGCGCTCGTGCCAGAGGGCGACGTTTTCCATTGCCGTTACCGCATAGCCCCGCACCAGTCGGGCCAGGCCGCAGATTCGCTCGCAGAGCTCCGGATTGCGCTTGTGGGGCATGGCTGATGACCCGGTCTGCCCGGCACTGAAGGGCTCCTCCACCTCTCTCGTCTCTGTTTTCTGCAGCCCCCTGATTTCAGTGGCGAACTTCTCCAGGGAGCTGGCGATTATGGCCAGAGTGGTAACAAACTGGGCGTGGCGGTCACGCTGCAGGACCTGGCTTGATATGGGGGCCGGAGCAAGCCCCAGTTTGGCACAGGCCTTATCTTCAACCTCGGGAGACAGGGTGGCATAGGTGCCGACTGCCCCTGAAATCTTGCCCACGGCAATGATTTTTTTAGCTTCATTCAGGCGGTGCAGGTTGCGTTTCATCTCCTCAACCCATAGTGCCAGCTTCAAGCCGAAGGAAATCGGCTCGGCATGGATACCGTGGGTGCGGCCAATCATAACCGTATATTTATGCTTTATTGCCTGTTGCGCCAGTACCGAGATGAGCTCCTTTATATCCTGGGTTAACAGTGCGGTGGCATCAACCAGCTGCAGGCTTAAAGCGGTGTCCATCACATCGGAGGAGGTAAGACCGAGGTGGATAAAACGGCTTTCATCACCCAGGCTTTCCGACACGGCGCCAGTGAAGGCGGTCATGTCGTGATGAGTTTCCTTCAGGATTTCCTCCATGCGTTTGAGATTTACCCGGGCGAGCTTTATTCTGGGGATGGCTTCTTTGGGAATGCCGCCCAGTTCAGCCCAGGCCTCACAGACCGCAATCTCCACATCAAGCCACCTGGCGAACTTGTTCTCATCTGACCACACCCTCTTCATCTGGGGTCGGGAATATCGTTCAATCATTTGGTCTCTCCTTGTAGCCCGTCCCTGTATTTCTCGTAGGCTTTTCTTACCCCGTCGTGCTTTAAGCCCAGGATTTCGGCGGCAAGATAAGCGGCGTTCCTGACCCCGCCGCTGCCGATGGCTACTGCGGCTACCGGTATCCCGGCGGGCATTTGGACGATAGAATAGAGGGCATCAACGCCTTTTAGCTCATTACTGGCCAGCGGCACGCCGATGACGGGGAGGGTAGTCCAGCTGGCCAGGACCCCGGGGAGGTGGGCGGCGCCGCCCGCGGCGGCGATAATAACCTCGATTCCCCGGCCCCGGGCATCTTGCCCGTACTGGCGGGCCTTTTCCGGGGTGCGGTGAGCTGATATTACCGACACCTCATAGTCAATGCCAAGCGCCTTCAATATCTCCAGTGCCGGCTGCATTGCTTCGGTGTCTGATTTAGAACCCATAACCACGGCTACCAGTGGCATTAGTTACCTCACCCCCCGATTTACTTTTCTTACCTTATTTAATACAGGGCGATATCTTTGCGGTAGTGGCAGCCCTCAAAGTGAATCCGCGAAATATTATTGTAGACCCTTTCCCTGGCTTCTGAGATAGTGCTGCCGGTGGCGACCACGGTAAGCACCCGTCCGCCGCTGGTCAATACCTGTCCCGGCTTCGGGCCTGCCCTGGTTCCGGCATGAAATA
>JAUWPF010000052.1 GCA_030611745.1 Chloroflexota bacterium
CCAGTTTCAAGCCACCGCTATCGATAACGTCGTCCGTTTTTACCACAATGTTTCCATAAGGGTCTTTGACTTGCCCGACTACTTTCCACGTGTATGTTGAGGGAGCTCCTTCTGGAACTTCAATAGAGACTTCCCCCTCAACTCTATCGCCAATCTCCAAGCTGAATGGGAGCCAGTTTTCATTCTTTTTGCCGATTATTGTCTCGACCGGCACATCCTTCTCAAACACCCAAGTCTGAGGCTCTTTGTTACCCGATTCAGGCTCTGCTACTTGTTGCTGTGTATTAGTTGATGTGGGCTGTGAACCATCCCTACTACAACTTACCACAAAAACCATGCCCACAACTAAGATTGCTATAAGGATTAAGTGTTGCTTCATTGCCCCTATTCTCATTTTATTGACCACTTATATATGAGGTAGCCCATTACTACAAAACCTAGGAGTCCTACAATATACTCCAATGCTACTATACCAATGATTTTACTGATACCAGAGCCAGCAACCTGAACGGCCAGCCCGAGGGTAATCGCCGCTATCGCTAGGAGTACTCTTAGTCCGATGCTTTTCTGACGCTTCATTGCCTTGCTCCCAGTATTAACCACTTGATTTCTATTCTATCCCTATCCATCACAATTCTCAAGGTGAGAATGGTTCCGAGAATAGACTTCGTAAAGAGAAAGATACCGGCACGGGCCCTCTGAGAGGGCTTCAATAATAAAAAAAGGGGCAGCCAGGATTAACTCCCGACTATCCCCCTAAAAATGGGCACAAAAAAGGCAAAGGAACTCCTATTGCATTAGAGGCTACTTTGCCTGTAATTTTCTATGAAGCCCTTCTGGACGCTTGTTACCCTGCAGCTATGAAGGATTGACATTACCGTATTAATATGTCTACAATAGTAAAACTTTGCCAGCGAGGTGGAAAATGAAGTTAGTGGTTATAGGCTTTGGACAGTGCGGCAGCAGGGTTGCTGATGAGTTTGCCCGACTGAATAGAAAAGCACGCAGCCTGCGCGGGATTGAGATAATTACGGGGGCCTTCGCCATTAATACAGATTCTGCCGATCTAAGCGGGCTATCCAGCATCAAGTCAGACTACCAGCATAGAGTCCTCATCGGGGGTCGCCGGACCGGTGGGCACGGGGTAGGTAAAATAAACGAGCTGGGCGCCGAAATAGCCAGAGAAGATGGTGATAAGATTATAGAGGCCATTAGAACAACCCCGCACTTCTTTGAGTCAGACGCCTTTCTGCTTGTTGCCAGTGCCGGTGGCGGCACCGGCTCAGGGACAATACCCATAGCGACCCAGCTTATCAAAGAGCGCTATGCGGACAAACCGGTGTATAACCTTATTGTTCTCCCCTTCGAGCATGAAGAAACAACCGAGCAAAGAACTGTCTTTAACACGGCGACGTGTCTTAAATCAGCCAACTCAGTAGCCGATGCTATATTCCTTATTGACAACCAGAGGTATATTAGGAAAGACAGCTCGCTGAGAAATAATCTCGCCCGGATTAACGCCATGATAGTCGCTCCATTCTACAATCTGCTCTGTGCCGGCGAGGAGAAGAAAGCCAAGTACGTCGGAGCAAAGACACTTGACGCGGGAGACATCATGCAAACCGTAAGGGGGTGGACGGTAATTGGTTATGGTAAATCGCAACTGGCACAACTCAGATTGCCTTTCGTGCGGTCGCACGATTTTCATAAAAAAAGCATTGAAATCCATAAGGGAATCGAGGCAATGGATGAAGCCATAGGCGAGCTCTCACTCAAATGCAACCCGGCAGATGCAGGCAGAGCCCTGTATCTCGTCTCCGCACCGGCCAAGGAATTGCATATGGAGATGATTAAAGAGCTTGGTGACTATCTGAGAAGCGTAGCCTCAGGAGCCGTTATAAGAAATGGCGATTATCCCCGGGAAAGGGCCCTGGTGGATGTCACGGTGCTCCTCTCGGAACTTGGCGACGTGGAGAAAATCAGGCAATACTACACTGAATCAGCCAGCCTCATCCCCGCGATGCAAAGGAGGCAGGAGGAAATAGAGAGTAAACTCCAGGAAATAGACGAATCCTCGAAGGATATACCTTCGTTATTATAGATAGCTAGTTCAAGCCTATTTTACCAGCTTTACTACTCTGGGTAAGCAAGTTATTATATATCTGGTCAGGTAAAGCTGGTATTTGTTTGTGCCTTTGGAAACCAGCCAATATAGAGTTATAATTATGGAAACGAACTAAGATGGTTTCTCAGGTCTTTTACCGGAAGTGGCGTCCCCAAACTTTAGCCGAAGTCGTTGGGCAGGAACAGGTAACCCGGACATTACTCAACGCCCTGGGTTATAGCCGGGTATCCCATGCCTATCTCTTCTGCGGGCCCCGGGGGACCGGCAAGACCAGCACGGGCCGCATTCTGGCCAAGGCAGTGAACTGCCTTACCAATAACGGCCAGGGAGAACCATGCAATACCTGTGATATGTGCCGGTCAATAACCGAAGGCCGGGCGCTGGATGTTATCGAGATTGACGCCGCCAGCAACCGGGGTATCGATGAAATCAGAGACCTCCGCGAGAAGGTCAACTACGCCCCCAACCAGGCTCGCTATAAGGTCTACATTATAGATGAAGTCCACATGCTTACCAAGGAAGCCTCCAATGCCCTGTTAAAGACCCTGGAGGAACCACCACCCCCCATCATCTTCGTTCTGGCTACGACCGAAGGACATAAGGTTCTGCCCACAATCATGTCCCGCTGCCAGCGCTTTGACTTCCGGCGCATCTCCCAGGCAGATATAATTTCAAGGCTAACCCATATCTGCAGCTCGGAAGACATTCACGTGGAACCAGAAGCCCTGCAGCTTATCGCCAGGAGCGCTACTGGCAGCCTGCGCGACGCCGAAAACCTGCTGGAACAACTGGCCACCTACTACGGTGCTGAGGTAAGGTTCCAACAGGTCCAGTCCCTCCTGGGCATCATCGGCGACGAACGAACCAGAGAACTGGTAAAGTACATCATAGATAACGATGTGCCGGCCGGAATAGCGACTATCAACAGCGTGAGCAGCGATGGTCTGGATTTAAGGCAGTTTAGTCGGGAAATGGTAGAACACTTGAGGGCACTGCTTCTAATAAAAACCGGCTCCGCTGAAGCCGCAGACCTTACCGCTGAAGACAAGGCTGAGCTTGAGGAGCTGGCTACCAGGGCTTCCCTGGGGCAGATATTGCGAGCTGTCAAGCTCTTTGGTCAGCTCGAGCTCAGCCCCGATAATTACTCCACCCTGCCCCTGGAATTAGCCCTGGTTGATTGTTCCTTATCCCTACCAGCAACCACCACCACTCAGCCCGAACCACCGGCAGAGACACTGCCGCCCGACAAGCCACTCAAGACACCAGGGGCACCAGCGGCTAAAGCCAGGCCATCCGGTACCCCACCACCAAAGGCGGCAAATACCTCCCTCACCTCCCAACAACTGGGCAGTGAGATTGAACGGCTGCAACTGAACTGGAAGCAGCTTATCGCCCAGGCTCCGGAGGAGACCCAGAAGACACCGGCCGTTGCCATCCTCAGGAGTGCCGGGGTAAAGCCAGTAGCAATAGAAAATGATACCGTGGTCCTGGCCTTTAAATATCCCATTCACAAGGAGAAAATGGAGAAACCCGAGAACCAGCACGTAGTCGAGCAGATTATAAGCAACTTCCTCGGGCATCCGTGCCATGTGAGCTGCACTCACGAGCCAGAGGATAATCACCTGCTACGGGCGGCACTCAAGATGGGTGCCCAGATTACCGATACGGAGGAAAAATGAACAGGTTTATGCTGCAGCAAGCCCAGAAACTCCAGGCTCAACTGGCTAAGGCACAAGAGGAACTCGGCAGCACTGCCATAGAAGTAAGCTCAGGCGGGGGTGCCGTCAAGGTTACCATTAACGGCCAGCAGCAAATCCAGTCAGTAAAGATATCACCCGAGGTAGTAAATCCAGATGATGTCGAATTCCTCGAAGATTTGATACTGGCGGCAATCAGTGAAGCCACCACCAAATCCCAGGAAGTCGCCGCCAAGCGTCTTGAGGGACTAACCGGGGGGCTCAAAATCCCGGGGCTAACCTAAACCGAAAGGAGAGCTAACATTGAACCAGGGCCTGATACCTACCGAAGCCGTATCCAAGCTCATCCAGGAGTTGAACAAACTGCCTGGCATTGGCCCCAAGAGTGCTCAGCGACTCGCCTACCACCTGCTCCGAACCCCGGAAGAGCAAACCGGACTGCTGGCTGAAGCACTGCTGTCGGTAAAACAGAAGACCAGGCTGTGTTCCACCTGTTTTAATATTACCGACTCCGAATCCTGCTCCATCTGCCGCAGTGACCAGCGTGACCGGAGCAAGATTTGCGTGGTAGAGCAGCCCCAGGACATTTTAGCCCTGGAACATACCGGAAGTTACCGCGGGCTTTACCATGTGCTCCACGGTGCTATCTCACCTACCGAAGGAATCGGGGCTGACGATTTAAGAATCAGAGAGCTGCTTGAGCGGCTACAGGGGGGCTCAACAGATGAGGTTATTCTGGCTACCAACACCAACCTCGAAGGTGAACAAACGGCGATGTATCTAAACAAGGTAATCTCGCCTCTGGGTATCAGGGTCACCCGCCTTGCCCGGGGGCTACCTTTCGGCACCGAACTGGAATATGCCGACGATGTTACCCTGACCCACGCCATTGAGGGAAGACAGGAGTTTTAACTCCACCCGTTCACCCCAATGTTTCGCATTTCGCAGAGCCTTAAACGTTGGACAAAAGTGGTTGAAATGTCCAGGCCACGAACCTATCAAACAGAAGCCATCATCATTAGGAAGACCAAGCTGGGGGAAGCGGATAGAATCCTTACTCTCTATACCCCCCACCTGGGGAAGCTCCAGGCGGTCGCCAAAGGGGTAAGACGCCCCAGGAGCAAGCTCGCCGGACACCTCGAGCTTCTCACCCACAGCCTGGTGTCGCTGGCCAGGGGACGCAACCTGGATACCATCACCGGCAGCCAGACCATAAATAGCTTCCTCCCCCTTAAAAGTGACCTCGAGCTTACCTCCTTTGGCCTGTATGCCACCGAGCTGCTCGACCAGTTCACCGCTGACGGTATTGAAAACTACTCTCTATTCCAATTACTGCTCCAGACGATGCACAACCTGTGCCAGGGTGGTGACAACGAACTAGCCCTGCGCTACTTCGAACTGCATTTACTTGGCAGCGTTGGCTACCGTCCCCAGCTTCAGCGGTGTGTCGCCTGTCAGTCAGCCCTGGAGCCAGTAACCAGCTGGTTCTCCCCGGCAGCCGGCGGCATATTGTGCCCCAACTGCCGCTACAGCCAGCCCCTAACCTACCCTGTCTCGGTTAGCGGGCTAAAGGTACTGCGATTTTTGCAAAGCAACGATTACCGCACCGCAAGCCGGCTAAAAATCACCCCTGAGCTATCCCGTGAGTTAGAAGACATCACGAGAAACTACATCAGATATCTTCTGGAACGAGAGCCGAAGTCAGCCACCTGGCTGGACACACTGAGGAAATAACCAAATATACCAATGTGAAACCCAGTTCACCCCTCTCAAACCAGACTGTTTTACTACACGCTAAAGATGGCATATAATAAGAAAAATAAACGGCGGGGAGCCTAGATTAAGGTAAAGATGACTTCCAGACTGGAACGTATCGCCGAGCAGCGCCAGGAAAAGCTAGACCGAATTCGGGCCCGGGGCATTAACCCCTATCCCCACCGCTATCACCGCAGCCATACTACCCGGCAAGCTATCTCTCTGCTCGAAGAGCACGAGGCAGCACCTGAAGCGGATGTAGTGTCCATCACAGTTGCTGGCCGCATCGTAGCCCACCGAAGTATGGGACCAATATCCTTCATGGACTTACGCGATGGCTCCGGGAAAATTCAGCTAATGATAGATAAACAGTTTCTTGGAGAGACATATCGAGAACTGCTTAAAGACCTGGACATCGGCGATATTATCGGCGCAGGCGGTGTAATTTTCCGCACCAGAAGCGGCGAACCTACCGTGAAAGCAGAAAATATTACTCTCCTCTCCAAATCACTTAAGCCCCTGCCGGAGAAATGGCACGGGCTCAGTGACGTGGACACACGCTACCGGCAGCGCTACCTGGACCTTATCGCTAACACCGAGGTTAGAGAAGTTTTCCAGGTACGGAGCCGGGTTATCACCGCCATCCGCGAGTTTCTCAACCAGCGAGGGTTTTTAGAAGTAGAGACACCGGTGCTGCAACCGCTAGCCGGTGGCGCTGCCGCCCGCCCCTTCGTCACTCACCACCATAGCCTCGACCGTGACCTCTATTTGCGCATTGCCCTTGAGCTCCACCTCAAACGGCTCATCGTTGGCGGTTTTGACCGGGTCTATGAGCTGGGCCGCACCTTCCGCAACGAAGGCATCTCCACCAGGCATAATCCCGAGTTTACCATGCTGGAATGCTACCAGACCTATGCCGACTACAATGATGTGATGGATACCCTGGAGGAGATGGTATCCACCGTTACCTCCAAAATCAGTGGTAAAGACGAGGTTTTATTTGGTGATAATACCATCAACTTCAAGCCACCCTGGCAGCGCCTCGACCTGCGCCAGGCAATTCTAAAATACAGCGGCATCGACTTCGACCAGTACCCTGATACCGACGCGCTCCGGGCCGAGATGTCGCGGTTAAACATAGAGGTCGACCCCAAAAAGGACAGGGGCAGGTTTATAGATGAGCTTATCTCGACCTTTGTTGAGCCAAATTTGATACAGCCTACCTTCCTCCTGGACTACCCGGTTGAGATGTCGCCCCTGGCCAAGACCAAGCCCGATAATGGCA
>JAUWPF010000008.1 GCA_030611745.1 Chloroflexota bacterium
AAACAATTATTGAAAGAGACCTTACAAGCTCATAAGGATGACCTAGAGGTTGGCCTGAGGCTATCACCAGGGGAGCATGGGCAGCTTGGGTTGGTGCTGGACGGGGAGGCAGAAGGTGACCAAGTGGTGGAGCATGAAGGAGCAAAGGTATTGCTGGTAGCATCCGAGCTAGCACCGGCGGTGGATGGAGTCACCCTTGATATTCAAGATACTGCTGATGGCCCAAAGCTGGTCGTATCCAGAGAGTAATTGGGGCTACCCCGAGGGTGTTACGAAGATTGTGATGGTCAATGAAAGGAGAGATGGCAGAATTAAGGAACTTGGGGGACGGCAGAACTGTAGTCCTCTATACCAATGACAACCGGGTATACAGAAGACTGCGGGACTCAGGCAAGCTCGTCAAGGTAGTCCCATATGAGCAAGAACAAGGAGGAAAGGTAGCTATGGTCGGTGTGGACGTTTATTTCCCCAAGGAGTACCGAAAATGGCTGGGAAAGAATATCGGAGTCCACACTGAAAAAGTCAAGTAAAAAGCTGAAAAAGGAGGTAACAACGCGCGAGCAAATGGGAAAGAGAGGAAGGAATAAGAAATCAGCTCAAAAAGCGTATAAAACCACTACTGCTTACCTTAGAAAGGGTTCTAGGAAGAAACGAAGATAGCGGTGAAGAGAAGACAGCAAAGGTGCTAGAGCTAGAGCCTGGCAAATACCAAAGGTGTAAGGTAAATGGAAGTGAAAAGGGACACAGTTGAGATTATGGGCAAGAAGTTCCTGAAGTGCCCGCAAGAAGATTGCGAGTGGAATGTAGGGTGGATTAGTGGACTCGACTGGACGGAAGAACCAGGCAAGGGCACGAGGGTTTGTAATCTGGGTGCAAGAGTCATGATTTTTGATAACGCAGTGCCACCAGATGATTGCTCCCAGCCATCTAGTGTGGTCGAATTGGCTCGTAACGAGTTCGAGTTTTGAGAAATGTCCATTCCCCTGATGTTAAAGAGGCTAAATGAGGATAGAAAGCCCCAGATACACCGAGCGCTTTGGTTCGGTTAGAATCAATGATGTGCAGAGGGTCCAGCCCACTCTTAATACAGCCTCTATCCTGTCCTAAGAATGGGGTCCACCAGTTTGAATGCACCCCGGGAATAGACTATAATCCTGGAAGAACAAAATGCACTATATTGGCGTAGATATAATAGAAATACCTCGCATCCGGCAGGCTATCAGCCGCTGGGGAGAAGGCTTCTTGCATCGGGTATACACTGACCTCGAGTTCAGATTATACCGCAGGAAGCTGCCGTCTCTGGCTGCCCGCTTTGCCGGCAAGGAAGCGGTAATAAAAGCCCTTGGCAAAGAGACAAAAGGCATCGGCTGGAGGGAAATCGAGATAGTGACCGACCCTGATGGCAGACCGGCGGTCTATCTCCATGGCAGGGCCCGGAGTCAAGCCGCTAACCTGGGGCTGAGCAGGCTCAATATCAGCCTCTCTCACTGCCGGGAATATGCCATTGCCTTCGTCACCGCCGAAACAGGGTGATATTCATTAGACCTCCATCTTTTGACCCTGTCCAGCCCAGGTGTTAGAATTATGCTAGCAGAGAGGTCTGACAGCCAGCAAAGGAGAGTTTAAATGTCGGGTCACTCCAAGTGGTCAACCATAAAACGTAAGAAAGGGGTGGCTGATGCCAGGCGGGGTCAGCTTTTTACCAAGTTAGCCCGTGAGATTATCATTGTGGTGCGAGAGGGAGGGGCTAACCCGGAGGCAAATTTCCGGCTGCGGCTGGCGGTACAGAAAGCCCGTGACAACAACATGCCGCTGGAGAATATCGAAAGAGCCATCAAGCGGGGCAGCGGCGAGACAGACGGCGTCAGCCTGGTAGAGATGGTGCTTGAGGGTTACGGACCGGGCGGGACAGCCATCCTGGTACAGGCATTGAGTGATAACCGCAACCGGACCCTGCAGGATATAAGAAACCTGTTCTCACGGCACAACGGTAGCCTGGGGGAAAACGGCTGCGTCGCCTGGCTTTTTGACAGCCGGGGAATGATCACCATCGACAGCAGCAATCTGGATAGCGAGGAATTAGCCCTGCAGGCCATTGATGCCGGTGCCGAAGATGTCAGGATAGAAGACACCCACATAGAGATTTACACTGCCCCGGAGGAACTGGAGAAGGTCCGGGAGGCGCTGGAGGCAAAAAACCTGCAGGTAGCCTCAGCCGAGCTATCGATGGTGCCCAGGACCACGGTTGAGCTTGAGGAAAAGGCAGCCATCCAGGCAATGAAGTTATTAGATAAGCTGGAGGAGCTTGACGAAGTGCAGAATGTATCCTGCAATGCGGACTTTTCTGACGCCTTCCTGGAGAAGTATCAATCACAGGTTTCGTAGTGTAATGAGAGTTCTGGGTATCGACCCGGGCACGGTAGTCATGGGCTACGGAGTGGTAGAAGCCCGGGATGATGAAATAACTGCGATTGACTTCGGTGCCCTGACCAACTCACCACGCTCCTCAATCGGGGAACGTTTAAATTATCTCTATAGCGAGCTTGTGAAGATTATTTCGCTCTACCAGCCCGATGCGGTGGCTGTAGAGCAGCCTTTTCTGGCCAAGAATGTAAGGTCAGCGCTGGCAATAGGCAGGGCCCAGGCAATAGCTATCCTGGCAGCGGCTACCAGGGGTATCCCGGCCTACGAATATACTCCAGCCCAGATAAAGCAACGGGTTGCCGGCTACGGGGCCAGTTCCAAAGAGCAAATTCAGGAGATGGTCAGACTCCAGCTCAGGCTGTCTGAGACGCCCGAACCAAACGATGCCGCCGATGCCCTGGCAGTAGCCCTCTGCCACCTGCACGAGACACACCTGGACAGCCTGCTGGCTGAGCAAGGACAAAAATGATAGCGAGCCTTTACGGTAAACTGGAGTCACTGGGGAGCGATGGGGCAACAATTGATGTTGGCGGCATTGGCTTTCAGGTGTACATGCCGACCTCCACTTTAAGCACCCTGGGCAGTGCCGGCGATGAGGTCAAGCTGTACACCCACCTTCATCTCAGGGAGGATAATGCCACCCTCTACGGTTTTGCCACCGCTGAAGAACGGGGACTATTTCAAACCCTGATTGCTGTCTCCGGACTGGGCCCCAAGCTGGCGCTGGCAATGCTCTCAGCGATGCGTGTTGACCAGATAGCGATGGCCATTGCCACCGGCAGTAGTGAGATACTAACAACAGTGCCGGGAGTCGGTAAAAAGATGGCCAACCGGCTGGTCCTGGAGCTTAAAGATAAGATGGGCGCCGGCTGGATAACAACCCCCGCCACCGAACTGGCCCAGGAAAATACCGAGGTCCTGGCTGCTCTTACCTCGCTGGGCTACTCAGCCTCCGAAGCCACCCGCGCCGTAGCCAGCCTGCCCCCCTCCCAGGAACTGAGCCTCGAGGAAAAAATCAAACTGGCACTGCAATACTTCGGGGGGAAATAAACCTTATAACCCCATCCCCTGTATCCTTCTGATAAGATGAACGGGGAGGATTTGCTTTCAGAGGAGCACAGCCTCCCTGAAATCCTCTGCGGGCTCTTGACAAGGCTGGACTAGCGGACTAAAGTATCCACTACTGAGTTCAGGGTAAAAGGAGGGGGCAATGATAAGAGTTATTATTGAGCGCCAGGTCAAGAACAAAGAAAGACTCCTGCCCATGCTCCGGGAGCTGAGAGCCGCCGCCGTGCACCAGCCGGGCTATGTAACCGGCGAGACCCTGGTCAGCACTGAAGACGATTCTATTACCGCCGTAATAAGCACCTGGCATAGTCTGGAGCAGTGGCAGGCATGGGAAACATCAGAGACGCGAGCGACCCTGTACGAGCTGATTGAGCCCCTCCTGGCCGAAGAGCCCAGGATCAGGGTATACCGGGTCATGGCAACCGAGGAGCAGACAGTCTAGGGCAGTCCTGACCAGGAATGCTCACAGAAGGTGATTCGTCAGGCTGATACAATGCCGCTTAAATCAAATGGTGAAGCCGCTCCGCTGAAACCCCTCAAATGGTACAAAAAACTGGCCACCAGGAAAGGGCGACTCGAAGCCGGAGCATTCCTCATCGAAGGCGACAGGGCCATCAAACAAGTTATTAACAGCCACCCGGCTGAAATAATAGAAATCTTAACGACAGGGGAACCACCTCTTATTCACCACGATTATCCCGGCCGGCTTGTGACCGATAGCCAGCTTCGCTCGCTCTGCTCTACCAGGACACCACAGGGGACGATAGCCGTTGTCCGCCTACCCCTTGATACATATTCCGACCGGCTCCCGCAGAACACCGGGCCCAAAATATTACTGCTTGAAGATATTCAGGACCCGGGGAATGTAGGCACCCTCATCCGTACTGCCGCGGCCTTCAACTTCTCAGGGGTTATCCTGACGGGAAAATGCGCCGACCCCCTATCCCCCAAATGTGTCCAGTCAACTGCCGGCACCGTGTTATCAGTATGGCTCAGAAGAACCAGCCGCTATCTTGAGGTTGTAGAGGCACTGAGAAAAAAGGGCTACCACCTGGTAGCCGCCGAACTGAACGGCGTGGAGGAACCATCGATTCTTTGTCGCCAGGACAAACTCCTCCTGGCACTGGGCAACGAAGCCTCCGGGCTCTCCAAATCAATACTGAATGCAGCCGATTATCGACTCAGAATCCCCACTACCCGCGAAAAAGCGGAGTCACTGAATGTGGCCGCCTGCGGGGCAATCTGCATGTACTTGAGTTCTTTGTAACCAGCGCCCCAAAAAGATATACTATTCGTAAAACACCTTTCCGGGGGAGCCAGGTATGCCTCAGTTCCAAATCGTTTCTGACTTTAGACCCACCGGTGACCAGCCCCAGGCAGTAGATAAACTGGTCGAGGGGTTGGATAAGGGCTTTAAGCACCAGACACTGCTCGGAGTCACCGGCAGCGGCAAGACATTTACCATGGCCAATGTCGTCGAGCGAGTGCAGAAACCCACGCTGGTTATCTGCCACAACAAGACACTGGCCGCCCAGCTCTGCAGTGAGTTCAGGGAGTTCTTCCCCCACAACGCCGTCGGCTACTTTGTCAGTTATTACGATTACTACCAGCCGGAGGCATATATTCCCCGCACCGATACCTACATCGAGAAGGAAACAGATATCAACGAAGAGATTGATAAACTGCGCCATGCGGCGACCAGGGCCCTCTTTGAGCGCCGCGATGTGCTTATTGTCGCCTCGGTATCCTGCATCTACGGTCTGGGTGAACCTGAGGAATACCACAACTTTGCCTGCAGTCTGAAGCGAGGCGATAGCTACTCAAGGGATAAACTCCTGCGCCGGCTGGTAGACATGCAGTATGAGCGTAATGACATCGACTTCAGCCGAGGCAAGTTCCGCATCCGTGGCGATACCCTGGAAATACAACCAGCCTATGAGGAACTGGCGCTAAGGGTTGAGTTCTTCGGCAATGATATCGAGCGCATTGTTGAAATAGACCCGCTGACCGGTGAACTGCTGGCAGAACTGGAGGTAGTGGACATCTACCCCGCCAAGCACTTCGTTACCTCATATGAGAAGCTGACGGCAGCGATTGGAAGCATCAAACAGGAGCTGGAAGAAAGGCTGGCGGAGCTGAGGCAGCAGGGTAAGCTACTGGAGGCAGCAAGGCTGGGGACAAGGACCAACTATGATATTGAAATGCTCCAGGAGACCGGCTACTGCACCGGGGTGGAGAACTACTCCCGCCATCTCTCGGGACGTGCTCCGGGCAGTTCCCCCTGGACCCTGCTGGACTACTTCCCGGACGATTTTCTCCTCTTCGTCGACGAATCACACATGTCCCTGCCCCAGATTCGGGGAATGTATCACGGTGACCGCTCTCGCAAGGAGACACTGGTAGAATACGGCTTCCGGCTGCCTTCGGCGCTGGATAACCGCCCGCTTAACTTCTCCGAGTTTCAGGAGCGCACCGGTCAGGTCATCTACACCTCGGCTACCCCCGGCACCTATGAGTATGAGCATGGCCAGCAGGTGGTGGAGCAGCTGGTACGCCCCACCGGCCTGCTCGAGCCAACAGTGGAGGTCAAACCAACTAAAGGACAGATTGATGACCTCCTTTACCAGATTACGAGCCGGGTCGGTAAGGGAGAGCGCTGCCTGGTAACCACTCTCACCAAGAGGATGGCAGAGGAGCTGGCCGATTATCTAATCGAGGCGGGAACAAAGACCCACTACCTGCACTCCGAGATTAATACCCTGGAGAGGGTGGAAATCCTGCGTGACCTCCGGCTGGGGGTCTATGACGTGGTCGTAGGCATAAACCTGCTCCGGGAGGGACTCGACCTGCCCGAGGTGAGCCTGGTAGCCATTCTGGATGCCGACAAGGAAGGCTTCTTGAGGTCAGAGGAGGCACTAGTCCAGACAATGGGACGTGCCTCTCGCCATATAGACGGACACGTTATCATGTATGCCGACACTATAACCGGCTCCATGACAGCGGCAATGGGGGAAACTCAGCGCCGCCGTCAGATTCAGGAAGCCTATAATCAGGAACACGGTATCACTCCCCAGGGAATAAGGAAGACGATTAGAGATATTACGGAACGGGTGCGGGCGGTAGCGGAAACTCGCACCCCCTATGCTGCGGCTCCCCTGACTAAAGAGGATATTGCCCGCCTGACTAAAGAGCTGGAATCACAGATGAAACTAGCCGCCCGAAACCTGGAGTTCGAGAGAGCGGCGCTGCTGCGCGACCGCGTCATTGAGCTGAGGAAAGACTTAAATGAGCGACCCTGAAACAAGGCAGGAGCGCCGGGAAAAGAAGCTCAGGAAAAAGCGCGAACGCGTGCCCCAGCACGGCAAAAGCCTGGCTAGAATATATATGGATACCATTCTCAAGCGGCTGAAGCGCCGCCCGCCTCACCGGTAGAGACGCTTACGTCCCTTCCTCTCCGGTGCCCTCTTCCTCAAGCTGCTCCATGATACGGGCCGCCCGGGGGTAACCAATGCGTAACCGCCGCTGCAGAAAAGAGGTAGAGATATGCTTGTGTTCTTGAAGCAGCTGCCTCGCCGCCGCCAGGAGCGGGTCCTCAGCCAGGCCTCCCTTTTTACCCGCCTGGGAGGGAATAAGCTCTTCAATCTTGAGTTCGGCAGCCTCCTCACGCCGCTGACTACCCCAGAAATAAACGAGCCTCTCCGTCTCAGCATCGGAGACAAAGCACCCCTGCAGCCGCTTGGGCTTGGCTACCTCGGTGGGCAAAAACAGCATATCACCCCTGCCCAGCAGCTTCTCCGCGCCGCCGATGTCAAGAATAGTGCGCGAGTCTACCTGCGAGGTAACGGCAAAGCTGATGCGAGTGGGGAAGTTAGCCTTGATGAGGCCGGTAACGACATCCACCGAGGGACGCTGGGTTGCCACCACAAGGTGAATACCAGTAGCCCGGGCAAGCTGTGCCAGCCGGCACAGGATTTGCTCTACCTCATCAAAGCCGGCCATCATCAAATCAGCCAGCTCGTCAATAATTAGCACCAGGTAGGGAAGCCTCTCGCTCCCCGATTTACCCTTGTTATAACCTTCGATATTACGGGCGCCGGCGGTAGCCAGTTCCTTATAGCGCTTATCCATCTCCTGGTTAAGCCAGCGCAGGGTGCTTAAAGCCCTATTGGTATCAACAATAACCGGCACCGCCAGATGAGGGATGCCGTTAAACGGGGTAAGCTCTACCCGCTTGGGGTCAACCATAATAAACTTGAGTTCGTCAGGTGTGTTATGCAGCAAAAGACAGCAGATAACGGAATTTAAACACACCGTCTTACCGCTTCCGGTAGCCCCGGCAATAAGCAGGTGCGGCATCCGGGGCAGGTCACCGGCCACCGCCTCCCCCCCCGCCCCCTTACCCAGCGCCAGGGCCAGCTTCGACCTGGCAGCCACCTTCTGAAAGGCATTGGTCTCTATCACTCCCCGCAGACTGACCATCCCCGCAATCGTATTCGGTACCTCAATCCCAACCACCGATTTACCCGGCACCGGGGCTTCAATCCTGATTGAGGGTGCCGCCAGGGCAAGCGCCAGGTCGTTAGCCAGCGAGGTAATCCTCTCCACCTTAACCCTTGTCTTCGATACCTCCTCCAGCTTTACCTGGACATTGCCGTCTCTATCCCTCTCCCTTACTTCCTTCATCTTCCGGTCCCAGCCCGGCTCAATCCCAAACTGGGTAACGGTCGGCCCGGCGTTTATCTGTGCCACCCTGGCTTCAACCCCGTAACTGGCCAGCGCCTCCTCAATAAGCCTCGCCCGCTGCACATTATCCGCCTGACTGAACTCAATCTCAGGCGACCTGTCCAGAATATCAATCGGTGGTAATCGCCAGCCGTCAACAGTAACCAGGGACGGTGACTCACCGTATTTCTTCCATACCTCCTGGGCCACCTGCCTCAGTTTCTCCTGGGCCTGAAGAGGGGTGAGAGTCGCGGCAGCCGGCTCTTCCCGCCGCTCTATCTCTGGAGGTCCAGAGGGTGCTGCCGGCGCAACTTCCGTTCCTGCGGGTCTCAGCGGCACAGCGGGAGGAAACGCCGGACTCTCTTCAGAGGCTGGCCTGGGAGCGGGCTTCCTTCTGACAGGCTGCCCCTTAAACTCCCTGGCAAGCCGGGAGATAGAATTCACCAGAAAGCGCCCGCAGGCCCGGGGGACAACCAGAATAACACCGGCGATAATCAGCCCTGCTACGTGAAGAATACTAATCCAGTAGGGGTAATCAACAATATCCTGGCCAGTAATACTGAGCCCGACGCGTCCCCCCAGACCGAAAAGAGCCAGTATCCCCCATACCGCCGTGACAAAGACCAGGCCGCCCAGCCATCTATTCCACTGATAAAGCTTCCAGCGATGCGCAAAATCGGATAATTGCCGCCGCCATATCACCCCTGCGACAACCACAATGGCAGCGGCGATAAGGGCCAGCCCCCAGCCGAATAGCTCCAGGGCACTACCCCAAACACCAACAGCCCCCGAACTCAGTACCGGCCACTGCCAGAAGAGCAGGATGACAATGAGGACAAGCAACAGAGGTGCCATGAAGTAAAAAAGACGCCCCCGCTTCTTCCCCCGGCCGGGTAATTCTTCTGGCTGGCGCTTCGCATTAGCCTTCTTCTTAGCCATATAACCACCGGTAAACAAGGCGTCCTGAAGCTACACCTTCACTATAACGGGAAGAACCATGGGGCGGCGCTTGGTTCGCTCATAATAAAACCTGTTCAAGGTGTCCCTGAGTTTGGTAGAGACAAAGCTCCACTCAGCCGGCCGGTCACCGCTATGGTCCAGGACCTTAGCAACCAGGTCGCGGCTTTCTTCTATCATATCATTTGCCTCCCTGGTATCGACAAAGCCCCGTGATACGATATCAGGTCGCCCTACCAGCTTGCCGGTCTGTCTATTGACCGCAACTATCGCCACCACTATCCCATCCCGGGACAGCATCCGCCTGTTGCGCAGGACAACAGGGCCGATATCCCCCACACTCAGACCGTCAACATACACATTGCCGGCACTGACCTTACCCGTTATCTTACCTGCCTGCGGATTAAGCTCAAGGACGTCGCTATCTTCAAGCACAAAAATATTTTCCGCGGGAATGCCTACCGACTGGGCAAGCTTGGCATGCAAGCTAAGATGGCGATACTCACCATGAATCGGCACAAAGAACTTCGGCTTAATCAGATTTAGCAGCAGTTTCAGCTCTTCCTGACTGCCATGGCCATGGACATGGACCTGGGCCACCTTACTATACAATACCTGGGCTCCCTGCTTGAAGAGGCTGTCTACGGTCCTATTCACCACCGACTCGTTCCCCGGGATGGGGGTAGCGGAAATAATTACCGTATCCCCATGCTGGATATGAACCTGGCGGTGGTCACGATTAGCTATGCGGACCAGAGCCGAGGTAGGCTCCCCCTGGCTGCCAGTAGTGATAAGGACAACCTTATTCGAGGGCATCCCCCGCATCTCATCCAGCCGACCCAGGATGTCATCCGGGGTCTCAAGGTAACCCAGTTCCAGTGCCATGCGCACCGTGTCGTTCATGCTGCGGCCTGCTATAAAAACACGGCGCTGGTATTTAGCGGCAGCATCAATAATCTGCTGCACCCTGGAAATCAGCGACGAGAAGGTGGCTATTATCACCCTCCCCGGCGCCTCAGCCATAATACGGGCTAGACTTTCGCCAACCAGTCTTTCCGACGGTGTATAACCGGGAAGCTCAGCATAGGTAGAATCGGAGAGCAGCAGCAGTACCCCTTCAGCCCCCAACTGAGCCAGCCGCGAAAGGTCGGTTGGGTTACCACTGGCCGGCGTATAATCAAGTTTGAAATCCCCGCTATGAACCACAATGCCCACCGGGGTATGGATAATCAGTCCCACCGCATCAGGTATGCTGTGACAAACAGGAAAGAACTCTATCTTAAACTTTCCCAGGGTAAATTCGCCACCGGGAGGTATTACCTTGAGTTCAGCCCCGGCGAGGGCTCTTCGCTCCTTGAGCTTGACCGAAATGAGACCCTGGGTTAGCTTTGTTGAATAGACAGGCACATTAAGCTGGGGAAGTAGATAGGGCAGGGCACCGATATGGTCTTCATGACCGTGGGTGATAACTATTCCCCTTATCTTTTCCCGCCTCTCCAGGAGGTAGCTAATATCGGGAATTACCAGGTCAATGCCCAGCATATCCTCCTCGGGAAACATAAGCCCGACATCAATAACGATGATGTCGTCCTCATACTCCATCACCATCATGTTCTTGCCAATCTCAGAGAGCCCCCCGAGAGGAATTATTTTTAATCTTTGTTTTGTCATAATTTTAAACCTATAACATAGATAATTGCTGCGGTTCCGGTTTTGCCTCGGTTACGCTTTCTGTCCGGGCCAGGAGCAGGGGAATCTTGCGCATATCCTCCTCTATTGCCTGACGCAGGCTCTGCTGGTGGAGAGCCGCCGCCGGGTGGTACATCGCGTAGTAGACGACATCGTCTCGCTTTTGCGCGGTGCCATGAATCTTGCCGATACTCTTGCCGGGGAAGAACATTGCCATAGAGTAACGCCCCAGGGTCACAATCACCCTGGGGCGAATTATCTCAATCTGGCGCTCCAGCCACCCGTGACAGTTATGGACTTCCGCAGGCAAGGGGTCACGGTTCGCCGGGGGACGGCACTTGATTACATTGGCAATATAAACCTGCCTCCGCTCCAGGTCGATAGAAGCCAGCAATTCATCCAGGTACTGCCCCGCCGGACCGACAAAAGGGCGCCCCTGCTGGTCTTCGTGCCAGCCTGGTGCCTCGCCAATAAACATTATGTCAGCATCCTCCGCCCCCTCACCCGGCACCACCCTGTTCCGGTATTTCGCTATCTCACACCGCTGACAGGCCGCAATCTCCTCATAAAGCTCTTCCAGTGCCGACATCTTACCCCGCCAGTCCTGATAGCAAAGCTACCAACCAGCTTCTTGCCTTATGATAACACCGTCAATATATCCAGTCAATTTAGAGAGATGGGAAGAAGGGCCGATTGTTGACAGTGCCAGAGCACCGTTGTAGACTTCTACTGGGTGTTATCTTTATCTTCACGAAGGGAGAAAAATGAGCTTTTTAAGTCAGACTGACCCGGAAATCAGCCGTGCCCTATACCTGGAAGGGAAACGACAGAAGGAAACCATAAACCTCATCCCCTCGGAGAACTACGCCAGCAGGGCGGTGCTTGAAACCCAGGGTTCCCCCCTGACCAATAAGTACGCCGAGGGCTACCCGGGACGGCGCTATTACGGCGGATGTGAAAACATGGACACGGTAGAAAGTCTGGCTATCCAGCGCGCCCAGGAATTGTTTCATGCGGACCATGCCAACGTCCAGCCCCACAGCGGGGCTCAGGCCAACATGGCCAGCTACTACGCCTTACTGGAATACGGGGACACCGTGATGGGCATGAGCCTACCCCATGGGGGTCACCTTACTCACGGTGCCAAGGTAAGCTTCTCGGGCAAGTCATATAATTTCATACCCTATGGAGTCAATCGGGAGACGGAAAGAATCGACTACCCGGAAGTGGAGAGGCTTGCCCTCGAACACAAACCCAAGCTCATCGTGGCTGGAGCCAGCTCCTATCCGCGGGTTATCGACTTCGAGCGTTTTCGGCAAATCGCCGACCTGGTAGGAGCAAAACTATTAATCGACATGGCCCACATCGCCGGCATGGTGGCGGTGGGACTGCATCCCAGTCCGCTGCCTTACGCCGATGTGGTAACTTCAACCACGCATAAGACCCTGCGTGGACCCAGGGGGGGCTTTATTCTATGCCGGCAGGAGCTTGCCTCATCGATAGACTCCGCTGTCTTCCCCCGGACGCAGGGGGGTCCCCTGATGCATGTTATTGCCGCCAAGGCAGTAGCCTTCCACGAGGCAATGCAACCCGGCTTCGTCCAGTACCAACGCGCCATCCTGGATAATGCCCTCATTCTGGCCAGCGAGCTCAACCGATTGGGACTGCGCCTGGTATCAGGGGGGACCGACAATCACATGGTTCTGGTTGATATCACCGATACCGGGGTTACCGGTAGAGAGGCCGAGGATGCCCTGGGTGAGGTAGGCATCGTGGTCAACCGAAATGCCATTCCCTTCGACTCCCGCCCGCCGCGGCTGGCCAGCGGCATCAGGCTGGGTACACCGGCAGTCACCTCACGCGGCTTCGGCAGCAGTGAAATGAAGCGCATTGCCGCCCTGATTGCCAGGGTCATCAGCAACATTAACGACCCCCAGGTCCGCCGAGAGGCGGGAGACGAGGTCAGCGAGATATGTTCCCGCTTCCCCGTACCCGGGATTGATGCCTGATATACAATGTTAAGTAAGCTAGAGGCTATAATCTGGAGGGAGGTAATCAGGTAATGGACGAGCTGAAGGTATTCACCGGCAATGCCCACCCTGCCCTGGCCCAGGCGGTTACGGAATATCTGGGGATACCGCTGGGTAACTGCGAGGTCTTTGAGTTCAGTAACGAGAACATCTTTGTCCGCATCCTGGATAATGTCCGCCAGCGAGACACCTTCGTTATTCAGCCCCTCTCCTCACCAGTCAATAAGAATCTGGTTGAGATGCTGATTATGCTTGATGCCTTAAAGCGAGCGTCAGCCGGGCGCATCACCGCCGTAATTCCCTATTATGGCTACGGTCGGACCGATAAGAAGGACCAGCCCCGGGTGCCGATAACCGCCCGGTTAGTAGCCGACCTCATCACGGTAGCAGGGGCCAACCGGCTGCTGACGGTGGACTTACACGCCGCCCAAATTCAGGGCTTCTTTAATATACCGGTTGACGAACTAACCGCTCTCTTCCTGCTCAGCCACTACTTTAAGGAGAAGGACTTCGATGACCTGGTGGTAGTGGCCACCGATATCGGCATCACCAAGCGGGCACGGGACATGGCAGCCAAACTTAACGCCCCGCTGGCAATTATGGAAAAGAGACGGGTCGGTAATGTTGACCAGTCCGAGATGCTAACCGTAATCGGGGAGGTGGAAGGCAAGGTAGCACTCACCGTAGATGACGAAATAGATACTGCCGGCTCCCTGGCAAATGTTGTTTCTACATTAAAGGAACGAGGAGTAAAAGAGATATACTCGTGCTGTACTCACCCTATATTCTCCGGGTCGGCTATCCAGAAAATAGCTTCCTCGGCGGTGAAGGAGGTGGTGGTCACTGATACCGTTCCCATTCCCGACGATAAAAGACTGGACAAGATTACCGTGTTACCCATCGCCCCCCTGCTGGGTGAAGCCATTCACCGTATTCACACCGGACTATCAGTAGGAGCAATGTTTGAGCAAATTTGATATGTTCACTACCGATGCTATGGGCGAGGGCAAGAGAGCTAGTCGGGAGGGGAGGCAATGTTTAAATGGCTTGTAAGCCTGTTTAGACGGTTTCTCAAGTGGCTGGGCGGACTTGCCGATTCCAACGAGAAGGAGCTAAAGCGTTTACAGCCAATCGTAAACAGGATAAATGAGCTCGGACCCGAGTTTGAGCGCTTGAGTGATGATGCCCTTCGCGCCAGGACCGGTGAGTTTAAGTCACGCCTTAAAGCCGGCAGCTCGCTTGATGAACTTCTGCCCGAGGCCTTTGCCGCCGTCCGTGAGGCTGCCAGAAGAACGATAAACCAGCGTCACTTCGATGTCCAGCTTCTGGGAGGCATTATCCTTCACCAGGGGAAAATCGCCGAGATGAAAACCGGTGAGGGCAAGACCCTGGTGGCGACCCTCCCCCTCTATCTCAACTCACTTACCGGTCAGGGCTGTCACCTGGCCACGGTTAATGACTACCTGGCACGAAGAGACCCTTACTGGATGAGCCCTATCTACCATGCCCTGGGAGTAAGCGTTGCCTCAATCTATCCCCAGCAGTCCCCTGATGAACAGTCCCCGGCCCGCATCTATGACCCTGACTATGACTCAGGAGACAGCCGCTGGCGTCACTTCCGTCCCATCTCCCGGCGCGAAGCCTACCAGTCTGATATCATCTACGGCACCTCAAGTGAGTTTGGGTTTGATTATCTGAGGGATAATATGGTAGTGGAGCTGTCCCGCTACGTCCAGCGCCAGCTAAACTACGCCATCGTCGATGAGGTTGACAACCTTCTCATTGATGAAGCAAGAACTCCGCTTATTATCAGCGGCCCGGCTGAAGAAGCAGGACAGAAATATCAAATATTCGCCCGGCTCGTTCCCCGCCTGCGCCAGGATGAGGACTATGCCATAGATGAGAAGACACGTACCGCCAATCTGACCGACGCCGGCATCAGCAACATGGAGCGGATGCTCAAGCGCGAAGGGCTGCTGAAGTCGCCCAACCTCTATGACCCGGCAAACTATGCGCTCACCCGTCACCTGGACAACGCTCTCAAAGCCCATGCCCTCTTCAAACGAGACCGCGACTATGTAGTCAAAGATGGTCAGGTTATTATCGTCGATGAGTTCACCGGCCGGCTGATGCTCGGTCGCCGCTATTCCGAGGGGCTGCACCAGTCAATCGAAGCCAAGGAGCACGTCAAGGTACAGCAGGAAAGCCGCACCTTCGCCACCGTTACCATTCAAAACTACTTCCGCATGTATGAGAAGCTGGGGGGTATGACCGGCACCGCCGCCACCGAGGCCGAGGAGTTTCACAAGATATATAACCTCGAGGTGGTGATTATTCCCACCCACAAGCCGATGATTCGTGAGGACTTCCCCGACCGGATTTATAAAGACGAGGACGCCAAGTTCAAGGCAGTGGTGCGTGAGGTGGAAGAGCTTCACCGGCAGGGACAGCCGGTGCTAATCGGCACCGTATCTATTGAGAAGTCAGAGGATTTGAGCAACCGCCTGAAGAGAAAAGGCATTCCCTACCAGGTCTTAAACGCCAAAAACCACGAAAAGGAAGCCGATATCATCGCCCAGGCAGGGAGACCGGGGACGGTAACCGTTGCCACCAATATGGCAGGGCGCGGCGTTGACATTATCCTGGGCGGAAACCCCGAGGGCAGGGATGAAAACGAGTGGCGGGAGGAGCACGAAAGGATAGTCAGGAGCGGTGGGTTCCATATCATTGGCACCGAGCGCCACGAGGCACGGCGAATTGACAACCAGCTTAGAGGTCGAGCCGGACGCCAGGGCGACCCCGGCAGCACCCGATTTTACGCGTCTTTAGAGGATGACCTCGTCAAGCAATTTGGTGGCGACCGGATTAAGTCTTTTATGAGCTGGGCAGGTCTGGATGAAAATACTCCTATCGAGAACAAACTGGTCAATAAATCTATTGAAAATGCCCAGGTGCGGGTTGAAGGTCATCATTTTGACATGCGTAAACACCTGGTTGAATATGACGATGTCGTCAATAAACAGCGTGAGCTCATCTACGCCGAGCGGAAAAAGATATTAAGCGGCGCTGACCTCAAGGCAAACATCCTGTCGATGGTCGCTGAAGAGATTCAGGCGATGGCAGCCTCTCACGCCGGCAACGGACACGGCATTGACCCGGACCTGAAAGGCTTAATCAGTGATGTTTCCACCATCTTCCCCCTGCCGTCAACCCTGAACGCCACTGCCCTTTCCCAGCTCAAGCCGGAGCAGGTTGAAGACAGGCTAACCGGAGAGGCAAAGGCCCTTTACGAAGAGCGGGAGAAGGAGCTGGGCCCGGACAATATGAGAATGCTGGAGAGACTGGTAATGCTCCGCACTATAGACAGCCTGTGGATAGAGCACCTGACCAACATGGAGGATATGCGCCAGCAGGCAGGCTGGCAGAGTCTGCGCCAGGTGCAGCCGGTGGATGCCTACAAGCGGGAAGGATACAAGCAGTTCCAGGTGTTACTCTCCACCATCCAGCACGATGTGGCCCATACCATCTATCACGTCAACATTGTCAGGAAGGAAGCCCCGCAGAGGGTGCCGCCTCAGGCCGGGGGTGGTAAGAAACTGAAGGTCGGCGGCAAAAAGATAGGCCGCAACGACCTCTGCCCCTGCGGCAGCGGCAAGAAGTACAAGCACTGCTGCGGAAGGTGACTAACACTGGCAAGTTGACAAATTACCGGAACCCGATTATGATGTTGTTGTAGACTACAACTACATATCTGGAGGGAACATGACTACCGGAATCAAAGAAGAGTTAGTCAGTGTCAGAGAAGTGGCAAATGAATGTGAGCGGAATATGGAAACCGTTCGGAGATGGATCTGGGCAGGGAAACTACCCGCCGAAAAGCTTGGTAACCAGCTCTTCATAAAGAGAGATGACCTTAATATTTTCCGCCGAAAGCTGAACATAAGCAAAAGGGAAGCCGCCGGCAACCCTGAGTTCCTGAGGCGGGCTGCCCTTCTGCAAAACAAAATCAGGGCCAGGACCAGAACTGAATTTGACATCGCTGCCCTGATTAGGGAATCACGGCAAAAGAATCCTACATGAAGAAGCGCGTATGTATTGATGCCAGTTTAGCCTTAACGTGGCTACTACCCTCCCAACAAAACGAGGCAGCCAACACTTTACGGCAGAAGTGGGATGAACAAGGTACGGAGCTTATAACGGCTCCGTTATTTCATGCTGAGGTAACTTCGGTCCTTAGAGAGCAGGTCTACTTTGAAAGGCTGCTCCCTGAGGAGGGGGATGAGGCTTTCTCAATTTACCTGGATACGGGAATAAGAAGTATCAACGACCCGGATGTGCCTCAAAAGGCCTGGGAGCTGGCCAGGGAGTTTAATCTTCCCCGCACCTATGATATGCAATACCTGGCAGTGGCCGAATTGGAAGACTGTGAATTCTGGACCAATGATAAGAGGCTTGTTAATTCTTTACAAGGCAGGGTCAGCCGGATAAGATGGGTAGGAGGATACAAAGGCAGAGAGAGGACGCAATAACCCCTGCGGCAGCGGCAAGAAGTACAAAAATGCTGTGGAAGGTGAAGATAAGGGAGAGGCTCACCACCCATGAGAAACAGTGAGATTGCCGCCGTATTTGAGGATATTGCTGAACTACTGAAGCTCAAGAAGGACAACATCTTTAAGATAAGGGCTTACCAGAAGGCAGCTCGCTCTATCGAGGAATTGCCGGTGGCGGCGGAGCAGTTGGTGGCTGAGGGTAGACTAAGGGAAATTCCAGGGGTGGGGGAGGCAATTACTAAAAAAATTACCGAGCTGGTAACCACCGATAGGCTTGACTACTACGAGAAACTCAAGTCCGAATTTCCCGAAGGCATCAGCAACCTGCCTGACATCACCCCCCAGCTTCCTCAACTACCCGCAACCGGTAGTGCTGAGGCAATAAGATACCTGGAGCAGGCGATTGCCAGCGGCGAGCACTGGTATATTGCCCTGCTCAAGGCCATTGAGCTATGGACCGCTGCCGAGGAGACCCATAACGGGCGCCTCTACTGCTATCTTATCGCCGGTGAAGCCTTCGACTGGCTGCTCTTAGCGGAGCGCCTGTGCGAAACCGTAACAGATGGGCTGGTGCCCGAGGATGAGAAGGCTGCCCTCCTCTTTCATGGCAGGCCACCACTTGCGCTGACAGCAAAGGAGTTCAAGGAGCTTATCGGCAACACCAAGTATCACCAGTACCTCAACTACTTCTATGGTATCACGGTAGAGGAAGCTCTCCTCCTGGCGGTGCGGGAGGAGGTGCGCAAGGAACGACAGGCCCTGGGCTACACCAAAGAATCCGACGCGGCTGACAACGAGGCCTACCGGCGTATTTATAGCACTACCAAAGCGGTACTGCTCAAGCGCTTCAGGCAGGAGAAGGGCTACCCTCAACTGAAGTCCACCGGTCTGAAGGAGCTCAAGGAATTTACCTACTGGCTATTCAAATACCGGCTGGCGCAGTGCGACCGGGCAAGAATCGCCAGTGATACCAAGAAGGCCCTCAAGCGGCTAAATGCCAGTGGCCCTCCCCTTCCTAAATAAGCTCTTTAATATTTAATTTGAGCTAATCTATTGACATATCGGGCACAGGTGGGTAAAATCCCTATTTAAGGTGTTAATTACGAAAACTGCCCGGGAGTGAGACGGGCTGAACCTTTTCGTGATTTAGCTCACAGGAAAGGAGGTGCCTGAACAACAATAAAGGTCATCCTCTCATTCGACAAATTCTAGAAAAAGGGGGGTAAGCTATTGGCAGAAATAACAAGGGAAAGATGGAGTAGCAGGACTCTCTTCATATTTGCCGCGATAGGCTCGGCAATAGGACTGGGCAATGTGTGGAGATTCCCCTACCTCTGCTACGAATATGGTGGGGGGGTCTTTTTGATACCCTGGATTATCGGGCTTATTGTGCTCGGCATCCCCTGGATGATGATGGAGTTCGGTATGGGGCGCTACTTCCAGAGAGGTGCCCCGGGTGTCTTTGAAGGAATCGGCAAGAAATGGGAATGGGTAGGCTGGTGGCCTGTCTTCTGTGCCTTTCTGATTGTCACCTATTATACTGTTATCGTCGCCTGGTCTCTCCGCTATGTGGTCAGTTCAGCTACTATGGCCTGGGGTGTGGGAGAGGCCGGAGCCACCGGGGCAGGAGCCTACTTCTTCGAACAAGTGCTGAATCTCTCCTCCGGTCCAAGCGTGCTCGGCGCCCCGGTATTACCGCTCCTGGGATTCCTGGCGCTTACCTGGGTAGTCCTGTTCTTTATCATGTTTAAAGGAGCCAGGGTAATCGGCAAAGTAGCGGTATGGACGGTAACCATTCCCTGGGCCTTACTACTTGTCCTGCTGGTAAGGGGACTCACCCTGCCCGGGGCAATTGATGGGCTTAACTACTACCTCAGCCCGGACCTGGCAGCGCTGGGAAATGTAGAGGTATGGTTCGCCGCTTTCAGCCAGATTGCCTTCACCCTTTCCCTGGGAATGGCGGGAATGTTCGCCTACGGCAGCTTCATCGCCAAGAAAGCGGATGTTACCAACAACGCCTTCATCGCCTCATTCTCCAACTGTGCCACCAGCTTTTTTGCCGGCTTTGCCGTATTTAGCATTGTTGGTTTCATTATGCAGGCCCTGTCCGTCCCGGTAGGAGATGTCAGTTCCGCCGGTCTAGGGCTGGCTTTCGTAACCTTCCCCGTCGGCATCTCTATGCTGCCGGGAGCCAATGCCTTTATCGGCATCCTCTTCTTCCTGTGTATATTCTTCCTGGGTATTGACTCCGCCTTCTTCCTCGCCTACGGCGGCGTCATCGCCCCGCTGATGGACAAATTCGGCTGGAGCCGGGTAAAAGCAACCGCCATTGTTTGCGTGGTTGCCTTCGCGATTGGCATTGTCTACACCACCACCGGCGGCCTCTACTGGCTGGACATCGTGGACAGGACAGTCTGCTTCTACGGCCTGCTGATAACCGGCGCTCTCGCCTGCCTCGTTGTAGGCTGGGGGTTCGGCGCTGAAAAGCTCAGAGAACACGTAAACGAGACTTCGGACTTCAAGGTCGGAACCTGGTTCAACTGGATGATAAAAATTGTCGTACCCTTAGGTCTTCTCTTCGTCGTAATCTACGGCGGCTTCATGCAGGATATACCGACATCCTACGGCGGCTATCCGAGATGGGCAACCAACGTGATGTGGATAATACTGGGCGTAACCCTGCTGCTGAGCTTCTGGTTCCAGGCAATCAAGACCAAGGGGCCCAAGGAGGGTGAATAGAAATGACAACAGGTGCAATAGTTACCATGGTTGTTATGTGGCTGGTATTTATTGGCGCCTTGACCTGGTGCTTCTCACGAGTCGGTAGAGGCGGGAAGTGGGAAGACTAGGGAAAAGCCGGTAACCACATTAATCACTAAAGCCGCTCCCTTTAACCGGGGAGCGGCTTTAGTTCCGGTCAGACTCCAAACCGGGTAAGCTATTCTTTCAGCCTCTCCAGTTTATCCCTTCTTACCGCCAGCCTATCCCGTTCCCTGTCCACAACAGCCGGCGGCGCTTTGGTCAGGAAAGCCCCGTCACCAAGCCTCTTTTCCAGGCGCGTGACATCAGCCGCAACCTCCGCTATCTCCTTCTCCAGCCGCTTCCTTTCCGCCTCCACATCAATCATGCTCGCCATCGGCACCACTACCTCCGCCTCCCTCAGCACTGTCACCACAGCGTCTTTAGCCGATGACGCCCGCTTATCCGCCACAAAGCCGACCGGCTTCGCCCTCGCCAGGGCCGCAATCACCCCCTCATAGGCAGAGACAGCGGGAGTAAGCTCCCCGGCATGAACCTGCGCCTCAACCCAGCGGTCGGGCGCTACCTGATACTGAGCGCGGGTATTCCGAACCGCACGGACTATCTCTATTACCGCTTCCATGACCCGCTCCGCCTCAGGGTCGATAGCGGCATTATCCGCCTCAGGGTAAGGTGCTACCATTATTGATTCAGTCCCCTGCCAGTCAGCCTCCAGATGGCTCTTCAAGCTCTGCCACAGCTCCTCGGTAACAAAGGGCATATAGGGATGAAGGAGGCGCAGTGAAGTCTCCAGGACATAAACCAGCACCGGGACCGGTGATGGCACCTGCCTATCAGGAGAACCAAGGCGAATCTTGGCTATCTCAATATACCAGTCACAGAACTCACCCCACAGGAAGTCGTAGAGCTGGCGCTGGGCCTCGCCAAACTGGAAGTCCTCCATCAGGCGGCATACCCCGGACACGGTGCGGCTCAAGCGGCTCAGAATCCAGCGGTCTTCCCGCGGAAGGGCTTCCCACTGCATCCCGGTATCAGCGCCATCGATGCTCCGGATAACAAAGCGGGTGGCGTTCCACAGCTTGTTGGCAAAGTTGCGCCCGGCTTCCAGCCGTGACCGGGTCAGCTTAACATCATTCCCCGGTGATGTACCCGTAGATAGCGCAAAGCGCAGGGCGTCGGTGCCGTATTCCTCCAGGGTATCAATCGGATTAAGCACGTTGCCCCTGAGCTTGCTCATCTTCTCCCCCTTCTCATCGCGAACCAGACCGTGAAGGTAAACCGTGTCGAAGGGGATATCGCCGGTGTCCTCCAGTCCCATCATAATCATCCGGGCTACCCAGAAGAAGAGGATATCATAACCGGTCTCCATTACCGCTGTCGGGTAGAAGTAGCGCAGTTCCTCACTGTCATCCGGCCATCCCAGGCGGGAGTGAGGCCATAGCGCTGAACGAAACCAGGTAGCAAGGACATCCGGGTCCTGCTTAATACTGGCTGAACCACAGTGACGGCAGGACTCAGCCCCATCAATACTTACCGTCAATTCACCGCAGTCATGGCAGTACCACACCGGTATCCGGTGCCCCCACCACAGCTGGCGGCTGATACACCAGTCACGAATATTCTCCATCCAGTTGAGATAGACCTTGGTAAACCGTTGAGGGATAATTCTGATGCGCCCGCTGGTGACAGCCTCGATGGCAGCCCGGGCCAGCGGCTCCGTTTTGATAAACCACTGCTTGCTGGCAAGTGGCTCAATAACCGTCGCGCAGCGCTGGCAGTGCCCCACCGAACGGGCATAGGGCTCAACCTTTACCAGCAGGCCGTCTCTTTCAAGGTCAGCCAGTATCTGCTTCCGGCAGTCAAAACGGTCAAGCCCATCATACGGCCCGGCGTTTTCATTCATGGTAGCATCCGGGTTCAGGATATTGACCAGGGCCAGCCCCTGCCGCCCCGCCACCTCAAAGTCCACCGGGTCGTGAGCCGGGGTAATCTTGACCGCCCCGGTGCCAAAAGCAGGGTCGACCGCCTCATCGGCAATAACAGGTATCACCCGGTTCACCGCCGGCAGAATGACATCTTTACCGATAAGAGCCTTAAAGCGCTCATCGCCGGGGTTAACCGCTACGGCAGTATCACCGAGGATAGTCTCCGGCCGGGTGGTGGCTACCGTAATAAAACCATCACCCTCAGCCAGATGGTAGCGAACATAGTAGAGATGTCCTTCAACATCCTTATGGTCTACCTCAAGGTCGGAGATTGCGGTAGCGCAGCGGGGACACCAGTTGATAATCCGCTCCCCGCGGTAGATTAAGCCCTTTTCGTAGAGGCGGACAAAGGCGGTGCGTACCGCCCGGCTCGGCCCCTCGTCCAGGGTAAAGCGCTCGCGGTCCCAGTCACAGGAGGCTCCCAGCCTCTGGTGCTGCCCGGCGATAGTCTGCCGGCACTGAGCTGCCCACTGCTTCATTCTCAGGATAAACTCATCCCGCCCCAGCTGGTGCCGGTCCCGCCCTTCCTCAGCCAGCAGCTTCTCCACCACCACCTGGGCCGCAATGCCGGCATGGTCAACACCGGGAAGCCAGAGGGTCGGTTCGCCCCGCATCCGGTGCCAGCGGGTCATAATATCCTCCAGGGTAGCGGTCAGGGCATGCCCGAGGTGCAGCTCACCGGTGACATTGGGCGGCGGCATAATAATAACAAAGGGCTTCTTCGCCGGGTCTATCCTGGGTTTGAAGTAGCCCTTCTCCAGCCAGAACTGATACCACTTCCGCTCGACCCTCCCCGGCTCATAGGCTTT
>JAUWPF010000085.1 GCA_030611745.1 Chloroflexota bacterium
CCAGTTCAGCCAGGGCTTCCCCGGTGTTGTGGTCGGGGAGGATAGTATCCATGTAGACCGCTCCCGCGACCTTGATAAGCCGCTGGAGCAGCTCTATACCGCCTACCTGGAGAGCGATATTGATAAGTATCCGGTGGGTCCCGACTATGCCTCAGGGCTGCACCGCTTCCTCGCCTTAAAAAGCCTGTCACCCCGGGCAGTCAAGGGGCAGATAATCGGACCCATTAGCTGGGGACTGACCGTCACCGATAATGAGGGTAAGGCCATCATCTATGATGAGGTCCTCGCCGATGCCATAGCCAAGCTCCTGCGGCTGAAGGCAAGCTGGCAGGAAAGGAAACTGGGCCGGATTTCTCCAAATACCATTATCTTTGTCGATGAGCCCTATATGGTCTCCTTAGGCTCCGCTCTTGTCTCGGTGCCACGGGAGAAGGTGATAAGCCTGCTGGAGGAGGTCTTCGGGGGCATCAGCGGCTTTAAGGGAGTCCACTGCTGCGGCAATACCGACTGGTCAGTCCTGCTCGAGACCAGCGCTGATATCATAAGCTTCGATGCCTACAACCATGCCCGGTCGCTGAGCCTTTACCCCTCGGAGGTAAAGGCATTCCTGGAGAGGAAAGGCACCATTGCCTGGGGAATTGTCCCCAACGATGAGCCGTCACTGGCCGGGGAAACAGTCGCCATCCTCAAAGACCGCCTGGAGGAGGCAATGGCACCCTTTACCAGGGACGGCGTTCCCTTCAGGCAGCTGGTGCGGCAGGGGTTGCTCACCCCCAGCTGCGGGCTGGCGACCCTGACCAGCGAGGAGGCAGCAGCCAGAGCACTGGAGCTACTGGCGGAGCTATCGGTAGCGATGAAAAGGCGCTATCTATAAACGGGAGAGGCTAATCTAATATGGAATGCCAGATTGAGTTAAACAAAGCGAAATGTCCCTGTACCTACGAGCCCTGTCCCCGAAAGGGCAAGTGCTGCGAGTGCATTGCCTTCCACCTCAAGTTCAACGAGCTTCCCGGCTGCGTCTTTCCCTCCGAGGTAGAGAAGACCTTTGACCGCTCCTTTGCCCGGTTCGTCGAAGTCTTCGGCGATAAAGCCAGAGGTGACAGAAAGGGCTGATTCAGGTATATTATCTAGTATGAATAAGGCAAAAAGGGTAGCCACTCTCAAACACCGACGCAAGCAAAAGAGGCTTGAGGAAAAAAGAAAGGCATCGCCGCAGTCAGGGAAATAGTCTGCAGCCACTGAAGCCGATGAGGCAGGTCTAAGGGATAGAGAGTAATGCCAGAGCTACCGGAACTGGTTAAAGCACTGCTTGGGCCTACGGCCTATCCAGAGACCCCTGGACAAATAGAGCTTGTCCAGACCCAGATGTCATTTGTCTTCCTGACCGACGAATACGTCTACAAGGTAAAGAAACCGGTAGACCTGGGATACCTTGACTATACCACTCTGGACAAGCGCCTCTTCTTTTGCCAGCAGGAGATTAAACTCAACCGCCGCCTCTGCCCCGAGGTCTACTTAGATGTAGTGCCCATAACCACCGGGAACGGTAAAATTTCTATCGGCGGGCAGGGCAAAACAATAGAGTATGCGGTCAAGATGCGCCGCCTCCCCCGGGAGGTAATGCTGGATGTGCTCCTCGGTAAAAACCAGGTATCCGGGGAAATGATGACCGGCATTGCCCGGAAGCTGGCCGAGTTCCACCGCAAAGCGGAGAGCAGCGCCGAAATCAGCGCCTTCGGTAAGCTCGATGCCATTACCGTAAATACCGATGAGAACTTCACCCAGACCGAAAAGTATCTTTCGACTACCATTTCAAAGAAAAAGTACGGGCGCATCAAAGATTACACCGATAACTTCACCCGGGAAAATGCTCCCCTATTTCGTAAGCGCCTTGAGGAGGGCAGGATAAGGGACTGCCACGGAGATCTCCACGCCGCCCATATCTGCTTCAGCGATGGCATCTGTATCTACGACTGCATTGAGTTCAATGACCGTTTCCGGTACTGCGATATCGCCTCAGAGATTGCCTTCCTGGCAATGGACCTGGACCACTACGGGCGGGCCGACCTATCACACCACCTGGTCAGCGCCTACGTAGACGAGAGCCGTGACGAGGGACTACTCAAGTTACTTGATTTTTACAAGTGCTACCGGGCTTATGTCCGGGGCAAGGTGGAAAGCTTCAAGCTTGACGACCCCTATATCAGCGGGGCAGAGAAAAGGCACCTCCTGGATGTAGCCAGCAGCTACTTTGATTTGGCCCATGCCTACACAAGGTCAAGACCTCTCCTTCTCATTACCACCGGCCTGGCCGGCACCGGCAAGACCGCCCTGTCTCAAGCCCTGGCTAAAAGACTGGGGGCTACGGTCATCTCCTCAGATGTCACCCGTAAAAACCTGGCCGGTATTCCCCTGGCCGAGCACCACTTCGAGGAATTCGACAGTGGGATTTACTCTGCAGCCTTTTCCCGGCTCACCTACGACAGGATATTCGCCGGGGCAAAGCGTATTTTAGGAGAGGGCGGCTCCGTAATCCTGGACGCCTGCTTTATCAAGGCCGACGAGCGCCGTAAGGCGAAAAGACTGGCCGGGGAGGCAAACGCCGCCTTCTTTATCATGGAGTGCACCCTGGACGAACCGCTCGTCAGGCAGCGGCTGACCAAGCGGCTGGAAGAGGGCTCCGTCTCCGATGGGCGCTGGGAGGTTTACCAGGAGCAAAAGCGGCACTTCGAGCCCGTGGTTGAAGTGCCCTCCCCGAACTATGTTATAATTGATACCTCGCAGCCAGTGGACGAAGCTGCAAAAAAGGTCCTGGATAAACTCGACTAAGGGGGTAAGGTAAATAAATAATCAATATGACATCAAAGACCCCTCCTTAGCCTCAGCCGGCAGGCTGCGGATAGAGTGGGCTTACCGTGAGATGCCGGTGGTAAAGCTAATTAAGAAGAGGTTTGCCACCGAGAAGCCGCTGAAGGGCATCCGGATTTCAGGGTGCCTCCACATTACCACCGAGACGGCAAACCTGGCGCTCGCTCTAAAGGAAGGTGGTGCCGACGTCATTCTGTGCGCGTCAAATCCCTTAAGCACCCAGGATGATGTCGCCGCCGCCCTGGTGGAATACGATATCCCCACCAACGCCATCAAGGGAGAGGACGAAGAGACCTATTACAAGCACATCAATACGGCACTCGACCTTAAACCCCAGCTTACGGTGGACGACGGCGCCGACCTGGTTACCACCCTTCACACCAGGCGGAGCGATTTAATCAGCGGTGTCATCGGCGGTACCGAGGAAACGACCACCGGCGTCATCAGGCTGCGCAGCCTGGAGAAGGCCGGTAAGCTGAAATACCCCCTGATTGCGGTCAATGACGCCCACACCAAGTACCTGTTTGATAACCGCTATGGCACCGGGCAGAGCACCATTGACGGCATCACCCGGGCCACCAATATCCTGTGGGCAGGTAAGAAGGTAGTGGTCTGTGGCTATGGCTGGTGCGGGCGCGGCGTGGCCATGAGAGCCAGAGGGCTGGGCTCCCAGGTACTGGTAATTGAGGTAGAGCCCCTGTGCGCCCTGGAGGCAACCATGGACGGCTACCAGGTAATGCCCCTCGCCAGAGCGGCCGAGGTGGGCGACATCTTCATCACCACCACCGGGGACAAGCATGTTATCGATAAAGCCCATTTTGAGATGATGAAAGACGGCGCCATCCTCGCCAACAGCGGGCACTTCAATGTCGAGATTAACATCCCGGCGCTGGAAAGCTTATCGCAGAACAAGCGGCGAATACGACCCTTCGTTGACGAATATACCCTGGGCAGCGGCCGCCGCCTCTACCTGCTGGGGGAAGGAAGACTGATTAACCTGGCAGCGGCCGAAGGGCATCCCGCCAGCGTGATGGACATGAGTTTCGCCAACCAGGCGCTGTGCCTGGAGCACCTGGTCAAAAATAGAGGCAGGCTTGAACCCAGAGTCTATTCGGTACCCGAGGAAATCGACCGGGAGATAGCCCGC
>JAUWPF010000065.1 GCA_030611745.1 Chloroflexota bacterium
AATTTCAACCCTTTCCTCGTTTCAGACTAAAACCAGGGGGAGACCGGGGAATGGATATTCAGATTCTGGGGGCGCATAACCGCGAATCTCGGAGTTCGAAATTCATCAGCCTGTTGATTGATGGCATTCTGGCAATAGATGCGGGGGGGCTTACCTCCAGCCTCTCCCTTGAGGCTCAGCAGAGGCTGAAAGCGGTCTTGCTCACCCATCACCATTATGACCATATTAGAGATATCCCGGCGCTGGCGATGAACTTTTTCCTGCAGGGTAACACCATCAATGTCTACTCTACGTCATCGGTGTACGATGCCCTTGCCCTCCACCTGCTTAACGGCAGCCTTTATCCCAGGTTTATGGAAGAACCACCGGAGAACCCGGTAATTAAGTTCATTCCCGTTGAGTCATACCAGCCGTGGGAGGTCGAGGGCTACAGTATCGCCGCGGTTACGGTTAGTCACAGGGGGCTTACCGTTGGCTATCAGGTCACCTCACCTGAGGGCAAGGCAGTATTCTATACCGCCGATACCGGCTCGGACCTGATCGACTGCTGGCAGTATGTGTCACCCCAGCTGCTTATTATTGAGGTTACGGCGCCGGACAGGTATAAGGAGTTTGCCCTGGAGGGAGGGCATCTCACGCCGGGTCTCCTGAAGCAGGAGCTGATTACCTTCCGGGAGGTCAATAGCTACCTGCCGCCAGTGGTTACGGTTCATATGAACCCTGAACTGGAGAGTGAGATTGAGGCTGAAATAGCCGTGGTGGCAAAGGCCATGGATACCCCGATTACCCTGGGTTATGAGGGAATGGAGCTTCACCTGTAGGAATGAAGTTTATAGTTGATACCAATGTAGGCAAGCTGGCCAGGTGGCTGAGGCTGATGGGGTATGACGCCCTGTTCTTTGACGGTGACGATGATTCCAGTATGGTGAAGATAGCCCTGGCTGAAGACAGGGTGCTCCTGACCAGGGATACGCAGATTATGAAACGGAAGGTGGTAACCAGTGGCAGGCTTAAGGCGCTGCTTATCGCTGACGATAAGCCTGAGCGTCAGATGAACCAGGTTATAGGCAGTCTGAATCTGGACTGCCGGGCCAGGCCATTTACAATTTGCCTGGAATGTAATCAGTCCCTGCTGGAAAGAACTCCCGAGCAGGTCAAGGAGCTGGTGCCGCCCTATGTGTTCAAGACCCAGAGCCAGTATATGGAGTGCCCTGGCTGTCACCGCATCTACTGGAGGGGGACCCACTGGCAGGCGATGAGCCGGAGACTGGAGAAGCTGGCGGCAGGTTGACCGCAGCCCGAGGTATTGTTACACTTCAAAGCGATAAATTAAGTCTGGAAAGGGGAAGTAAATGAAGTTTGAGAACATCCTGCTGGAAAAGAAAGAGGGAGCGGGCAAGATTACTATTAACCGACCGCCGTTGAACATCTTGAATATTGAAACGATGGAGGAAATGAACCGGGCCCTGGCTGAACTGAGGGATGATGATGCGGTAAAGGTAGTGGTGATTACCGCTGCTGGCAACAAGGCATTCTCCGCTGGAGTGGAGGTTGCCGACCATCTGGGTGATAAGCTGTCCAGGATGGTGGAGGTGTTTGACGGGTTGTTCATCTCGCTGGTTGAGGTTGATAAGCCTACTATTGCGGTTGTCAACGGGGTTGCCCTGGGTGGGGGCTGCGAGGTAGTCCTCGGCTGTGATATGGCGATTGCCTCGGAGAAGGCAATACTGGGTCAGCCGGAGATTAAGCTCGGTGTGTATCCTCCACCGGCGTCGGTGCTCCTCCCCAGGCTTATCGGGCGGCGGAAGGCGTTTGAGATAATTTTATCGGGCGATAGTATCGATGCCAGGGAGGCGGAGAGGATTGGAGTCATCAACAAGGTGGTCCCTGACGAGGAACTGGAGAAGGCGGCTGACGAGTTTATTAAGCGGTTTACTTCTAACAGCGGACTGGCCCTGACCCAGGCACGGCGGGCGCTCTACCGCAATTTTGACCTTGAGTTTCGTAAGGCGATGGAAGTAACCGGGACTGATGCCACCCTGGTGATGGGTGGGGAGAATAGTGTCGAGGGTCTAACCGCTTTTCTGGAGAAGCGAAAGCCAGTCTGGAAAAGGTAGCTCTGTCACCGGTTATTGAGTGATTGAAAGAAAGGCAGCCTATGGCTATTGAATTTAGAAGGGAGCGTCTCCAGGCAAGGTTTCTTGACCCCCGGGCGGACTTTAGTGAAAAGGTGCACTCCTTTGAGGTCAGGGCTGACCCCCTGACTCAAGCGCCCGGCTATATATACGAGGTGAGGCGGGTAAGTCCTCAAAAGAAGGACCTGTCGCCGGTAATCCAGGAGTCATTGAATGGGGAGTGTCCCTTCTGCCCCCAGGCTGTCGATAGGCTCACCCCGAAGTTTGTGGCTGAGTTATTGCCGCAGGGCAGAATCCAGGTGGGTGAAGCCCGGCTTTTTCCTAACGCGATGCCTTACGCCCCGTACAGTGCCATTCTGGTGTTGTCCCGCCAGCACTTTGTAGCCCTGCCTGACTTCACCCGGGAGATGCTGACCGACGGCCTCGTCGCCAGCCGGACCTATTTACAGAGGGTGCAGGAGTATGATAGCAGGGCAAAGTATATCTATATCGGGTGGAACTATATGCCCCCCTCCGGAGGCTCGCAGCTTCACCCTCACCTCCAGGTGGAGGCTGCTTACTTTCCCGCTCCCTACCAGAAGGAGATGCTGGAGGCGTCCCGGCAGTACCGGATAGCGAATGGCACTAACTTCTGGTCTGACCTTGTTATTAAGGAGCGGGAGTTGGGGGAGAGGTTCATCGGCAATACGGGCAGTATCTGCTGGATGACCTCCTTTGTTCCCAGGGCAAGGTTGCTGGATATTCAGGCTGTATTTCAGCACCGGGAGACCTTTCTGGATATTCCTGATGAGGAGTTTGGTTATTTTGCCAGCGGGCTGGAAAAGGTGTTCCGCTACATGAGCGACCAGAATTTCTACAGCTTTAATCTGTCAATCAATTCGGGGATAGCCGGAGATGGCTATTTCTGGACACAGGCCAGACTCGTACCCCGGATGACTTTTTCAAGATTGGAAATCAGCGATTGTTCTTACTATGATGTACTGCAGGACCTTCACTTCGGGAACAGGTATCCCGAGGATACCTGCCGTGAGCTTAAGAGATACTTTGAGGGGTAGAACAGGGGGGCTGATATGCTATTAGCGGTTGATATCGGAAATACCAGTACCAAGCTCGGTGTTTTTGACGGCGAGGAACTCCGCGCTACCTGGCATATGGCTACTGGTATTCACCGGATGGCGGACGAGTATGCCGCCTTGCTGCTCAACCTGTTGCATCACCACGGTCTGGGTGCCTCTGATGTTAAAGAGGTGGCTATGTGCAGTGTTGTTCCGCCCTTAATCAGCACCTTTGAAGAACTGTGCGAGCGGTATTTTCATATTTCACCACTGGTAGTGGGGGCAGGGGTTAAGACCGGTGTGCGCATTCTCATGGACAACCCGAGGGAGGTTGGCGCTGACCGTATTGTGAATGCGGCTGCGGCCCATCACCTCTACGGCGGCCCGGTAATAATAGTTGATCTGGGGACCGCCACCACTTTTGATACCGTATCCAGAGAGGGTAACTATCTGGGGGGGGCGATTGCTCCGGGTCTGGTTACTGGTGCCGAGGCTCTGTTTACCCGGGCGGCAATGTTACCCCGGGTGGAGTTAGTCCGCCCCCGGAGTGCTATCGGCAGAAATACGATTGCTGCCATGCAATCAGGGATTGTCTTTGGCTATGGGGGTCTTATTGAGGGGGTGGTGACTCACATTCAACAGGAACTGGGGGGAGGAGCCAGGGTGGTGGCTACCGGGGGCTATGCTGAGCTTATGGCTAAGGAAACACCGGTAATCGATGTGGTAAACCCTGATTTGACCCTGATTGGACTCAGGCTCATCTACCTGATGAATAAGACCTAGCTTGATGAGGAGGCTGTGATGCTGACCCAAAAAACGATAGTTCTGGGTATAACCGGCGGCATAGCCGCCTACAAGGCGGCTGATATTGCCAGTAGATTAACCCGGGCGGAGGCCCGGGTAGAGGTGGTTATGACCCGCTCCGCCACCGAATTCATCACTCCCCTGACTCTGCGTACTATAACCGGACGGCCGGTGGTAACCGAAATATTTGCCCCGATTCCCGAGTTTAACATTACTCATATCGCGCTGGCAGAGGTAGCTGATGTGGTGGCGATTGTCCCGGCTACTGCCAATATCATTGCCCGGCTGGCAGCCGGCATATCCGATGATGTGCTTACCTGCGTGGTGCTGGCGACGAGGGCCCCCGTTATTGTGGCGCCGTCAATGAATGTCAATATGTTTGAGAATTCTGTTACCCAGGATAACCTTAATAAGCTCAAGGCGAGGGGCTTTATTGTCGTTGACCCCCGGTATGGCCGCCTGGCTTCAGGCAAGATGGGGGTGGGGCGTCTGGCCGGGGTTGATGAGATTGTGGGTATCATCAAGCAGGTGTTGGGCAGGGGTGGTGACCTGGCCGGTAAGTGCATTGTGGTTACCTCCGGCGGGACGCAGGAACCGGTTGACCCGGTCCGTCATCTTGGCAATCGCTCGTCAGGCAAGATGGGCTATGCGGTGGCTGAGGCCGCCAGGGACCGGGGGGCTAAGGTAAAGCTGGTTACTGCTCCTACTTCCTTACCTGAGCCGGCGGGTATTGAGGTTGTCCATGTCCGGACTGCGGTCCAGATGAGGGATGCGGTGGCTGAGGCTGTTCCCGAAGCCGATGCCCTGATTATGGCGGCAGCGGTAGCTGACTACCAGCCGAAGAGTGCCGCTGCAAACAAGATTAAGAAAGAGACCTCTACCCTGACCCTGGAGCTGGTCAGGACCCCGGATATTCTAGCCGAGGTGAAGGGAAGCTTTCTCCGGATCGGTTTTGCGGCTGAAAGCCAGGACCTGGTGGAAAATGCCAGAAAGAAGCTGGAAGGTAAGCGGCTGGACCTTATCGTGGCTAATGATATTACGGATAAGGACAGCGGCTTCGGTGTTGATACCAATAAAGTAACCCTGATAGATAAACAGGGTAATGCGGAAGCTCTGCCCCTTTTAGCCAAGAGAGAGGTAGCCGACAGGATACTGGATAAGGTAGTGGGGCTATTCGGGAAGGGAAGGACGGTTGTTAATTAATCTTCTAGAAAGGTAGATATGGCAGAAACACCAGGTATTCCTTCTGAGATGCCCAAAGCCTATGAGCCGGGGAGGGTCGAGCGGAAGTGGTATCAGTTCTGGCTGGAGAAGGGCTACTTCAAACCCAGGATAGACCCGGCGAAGAAGCCCTTTGTTATTATTATGCCGCCGCCCAATGTCACCGGTGAGCTGCAC
>JAUWPF010000103.1 GCA_030611745.1 Chloroflexota bacterium
AAGCTAAACAGCTTGTTGCTCGCATGGAGATACGCGTTATAGAAATTGATGACCAAATTGAACAGACTTTATTTGAGGTCTATGCCGCCTTGGCCTTAAATACAAAATACAACGATTTCAGTACACACTAGCCCAGAGGAAGCAGTTCCTTAATGCTAAAAGGCAAAGTTCATAAATACGGGGCTGGGGTGAGGGGTTACGAGCTTCAAAGTAATGTGGGATACTAAACCATATGAAGGTTCGTGATATAATCAAGACGAAGTATCTGGTTATATTTGAAAGGGCTGGCGAAAACTACTCTGCCTATTCTCCAGACGTACCGGGATGTATCGCTACCGGGAAAACTCGCGATGAAGTGGAGAAGAACATCAAAGAGGCTATCAGTTTTCATATCGATGGGTTGGTAAAGGACGGTTCGCCTCTCCCCGAGCCTGCCTCGTTTACCGAGTATGTAGAGGCCTGAGAAACAGGCGCTGCTCTCTCCAGAAAACCTTAAATAAGGAGGGTTTCCCCTGATGCTAAAAGGCAAGGTTCATAAATACGGGGCTAACGTTGATACCGATGTCATTATCCCGGCCCGCTACCTGAATGTGTCCGACCCTGATGAGCTGGCAGAGCACTGCATGGAGGATATAGACCCGGAGTTTGTGGCTAAGGTGAAGCCGGGTGACATAATCGTGGCGACCACCAATTTTGGCTGTGGCTCATCCCGGGAGCATGCCCCGCTGGCTATCAAGGCGGCGGGAATATCCTGTATAATAGCCAGGAGCTTTGCCCGTATCTTTTTCCGTAATGCCATAAATATCGGCCTGCCGCTGCTAGAGTGTGAGGAAGCGGTGGATAATACCGGGACTGGTGATACCCTGGAAGTTGAGCTGGCTAGCGGCAGGATAAAGAATCTAACCAGCGGTAAGGTGTTTGTTGCCAGGCCTTACCCTGATTTTATGGCCGAGCTTGTTGCCGACGGTGGGCTTACTCAGTACACCAGGAAGAGATTGGCTGCGAGGAGGGTTTAGCGTGCGATTTAAACTGGCGGTTCTCCCCGGTGACGGTATCGGTCCTGATGTTATCGCTGAAGCGGTCAAGGTCCTTGAGGCAGTAGCCGGCAGGTTTGGACATAGTTTTGACATGAGCTACGGGCCGGTCGGTGGTGCTGCTATTGATGAGACCGGGACCGCATTGCCCGGAGACGTTTTGAAGATGTGCCGGAGAGCGGACGCGGTGCTGCTGGGGGCGGTGGGGGGTCCCAAGTGGGATGACCCCCAGGCTAAGGTCCGTCCCGAAGATGGCCTCCTGGCATTGAGGAAGGGGCTGGGGCTTTTTGCCAATCTGCGCCCGGTCAAGGCCTTCCCGGTGCTGGTTGATTCCACTAACCTGAAGCCGGAGGTTATCCGGGGAGTGGACTTTATATTTGTCCGTGAGCTTACTGGCGGGCTTTACTTTGGCCGCCCCAAGAGGCAGTGGCGGACGTCGCGGGGCCGGCGGGCGGTTGATTCCATGGTCTACTCTGAACAGGAGATTGAACGTATTGTGCGGGTTGGCTTTGAGCTGGCACGCCGCCGGAAGAAGAAATTAATCTCGGTGGATAAGGCCAATGTGCTTGAGTCCTCCCGGCTGTGGCGGCAGGTGGCGACGGAGGTGGCAGCGGAATATCCCGATGTGGAGCTGGAGCATATGTTGATTGACGCCTGCTCCATGCGGATTATCCAGAACCCGAGATACCTCGATGTCCTTGTGACTGAAAACACCTTTGGTGATATTGTTACCGATGAGGCATCGATGCTGGCGGGCTCGATGGGGATGCTGCCCTCGGCCAGTCTGGCCGGGGTCCCCCGGGAGGGGGTCAAGATACCCGGCATGTATGAGCCGATTCACGGTAGTGCCCCCCGCCGGGCGGGGTTGGATATGGCCAATCCTATTGCCACTATCCTTAGTGTGGCGATGATGCTGCGCTATTCCTTTGCTTTGCCCGGGGAGGCAGCGGCAGTTGAGGCCGCAGTTGATGCGGTACTGGATGAAGGTTATCGCACCTATGATATAATGGACGAAGGTAAGACGAGGGTAGGGACGAAGGAGATGGGGAATTTGATTGCCGGGAAGGTAGAGGGCTAGAAATTGTCTCAGGTGCAGCTTTATGATACTACACTTCGTGATGGAGCCCAGGGGGAGGGAATTTCCTTCTCCGTGGTGGATAAACTGCGTATTGCTCAGAAGCTTGATGAACTGGGCATTCACTTTATCGAGGGCGGCTGGCCCGGCTCGAACCCCAAGGATGTCGAGTTCTTTAGGAGGGCTCAGGGCTTAAGCCTTTCCTATTCTCAACTCGTTGCCTTTGGCAGTACCCGGCGGCCCCGCTCTAAAGCGGGGAGAGATGCCAATCTCTCCGCCCTGGCGAGTGCCGGTGTAAAGGTAGTTACCATCGTGGGTAAGAGTTCGGAACTGCAGGTCAAGCAGGTGCTGGAAACCACCCTGGATGAAAACCTGAGCATGATTTCGGACTCTATCCGCTATCTCCGCTCAAAGGGGCTTACCGTTTTCTTTGATGCCGAGCACTTCTTTGACGGTTTTAAGACTAACCCTGATTATGCCCTGCGCTGCTTGACCGCTGCCGCTGAAGCCGGGGCCGGCTGCCTCGTGCTCTGTGATACCAACGGGGGCTCACTGCCTGCCGAGATAGCGGCGGCTGTTAGTGAGGTGAGAAAGCAGACTACCGTGCCGCTGGGGATTCATGTCCATAATGATGGCGAACTGGCGGTAGCCAAT
>JAUWPF010000004.1 GCA_030611745.1 Chloroflexota bacterium
GGGATGAAGGTACGCACAAACACGGCCCGCGTCAGACGAGCCCGGCGGATGATTATCGAGCTCCTGCTGGCAAACCACGCTGTGGAGTGCCCTACTTGTGAAAGAAATCAAACGTGTGAACTTCAAAAGCTGGCCTTTGAACTGGGGGTAAAAGAGGTAAGGTTTGAGGGCGAGAAACCATCCTACGAACTGGATGAGACGAGTTCGTCTATTGTTCGCGACCCCAATAAGTGCATCCTGTGCGGGCGGTGCGTTCGTGTCTGTCATGATGTGCAGACGGTGAATGTCATCGGCTTTGTTAATCGCGGCCTGGACCTGATGGTCTCTACTTTTTTGGAAAACGGTCTGGGTAATGTCGAGTGCACCAACTGTGGTCAGTGTATCCATGTCTGTCCGGTAGGAGCCATCAAGGAGAAGTCGTCGATTGATGATGTATGGACGGCTATCGCCGCCCCCGAAAAGCATGTCGTTGTTCAGGAGGCGCCGGCCGTCAGGGCAGCCCTGGGCGAAGACCTGGGAATGCCGGCGGGGACACTGGTTGCCGGCAAGATGCACGCTGCTCTGAGAAGACTGGGGTTTGATGCTGTCTTCGACACCAACTTCAGCGCCGACCTGACAATTATGGAAGAGAGCAGTGAGCTGGTGAAGAAGCTTAGCGAAGGCGGTGTTCTGCCTCAGATTACCTCGTGTTCCCCGGGGTGGATTAAGTTTATGGAGCACTTCTATCCCGACCTCATTCCTAATATATCCACCTGTAAGTCTCCCCAGCAGATGTTTGGTTCCCTGACCAAGACATATTATGCTGAAAAGGCCGGGGTTGCCCCCGAGAAGATTGTCTCGGTCTCTATCATGCCATGCACCGCCAAGAAGTTTGAGGCACAGCGACCGGAGATGACGGATAGTGGCTTTAGAGATGTTGACTATGTTTTGACTACAAGGGAGCTTGCCCGCATGATTAAGGAGGCGGGGATTAACTTTGCCGGGCTGCCCGACGAGTCTGCAGAAGAGCTAATGGGACTCTATTCAGGGGCAGGGACCATATTTGGTACCACCGGTGGCGTGATGGAAGCGGCCCTGCGCACAGCTTACAAGCTTGTCACCGGGAAAGAGCTGGATAACCTGGATATCGTGCCGGTGAGGGGACTTGATGGTATCAGGACCGCCACCGTAGATATGGATGGCCTGGAGGTGAAGGTGGCAGTGGCCCATGGACTGGGCAATGCCAGGAAAGTCCTCGATGAAATAAGGGCGGGCAAGTCACCTTATCACTTCATTGAGATTATGGCTTGCCCGGGTGGTTGTGTAGGCGGCGGCGGACAGCCGATCAGCTTCGACTTGGCATTGAGGGGCACCCGCGGGCAGGTTCTCTATAAAGAGGACAAGGCACTTCCCTACCGCCGCTCACACCAGAACCCGTCCATAGAGAAGATATACCAGGACTACCTGGAGAAGCCCCTGGGAGAGAAATCGCACCATCTGCTGCATACGAAATATACCCGGAGGGAAAGGGTCTAGTCCGGAGGGATAAAAATAGACTGCAAATCTTATAAGGAAAGAGGAGCAAGGAATGAATACCAGAGTAGAAACGCTAACCATTACCAGAGAGGCGGTGATTACCTTTGTGGTATTACTGGGAATAGCCAGTGCCGCTCCTCTAATTGGGCACCAACAATTTATCACCGGCCCCATTGTTAACGCCACTCTTCTGATAGCGGTAGCCTTACTTGGCGTGCGAGACGGCATCCTCATCGGCCTCATCCCCAGCACAATCGCCCTGGCTACCGGGTTACTGCCAGCGGTGCTGGCTCCGATGGTCCCCTTCATTATCCTGGGGAATGTTATCCTGGTGGTAACCTTCGGTTACCTGAGGCATATAAACTACTGGCTGGGAGTAGTTTCAGGCAGTGTTCTGAAGTTTGCTTTCCTCTTCGGCACCAGTTCGATAGTAGCCAATCTCCTTATTAACGAGCAGCTAGCGGGAAAAGTGGCGGCCATGATGAGCTGGCCTCAGCTGGTTACCGCTTTAGCCGGAGGGTTACTTGCCTACGGCTTTTTAAGGTGCACCAAGAAGTCCCAGCGTGTCTAACATTCCTTGTTCCCAAAATGGGCTTTCTCCGCGAGACCAACCTGGGTAAAGGGGAAAGTATCGAGCTTCACACTTTAGGAAAGTAGGAGCGGCATTTCTGAGGGCCCGTAAGGCTCACAAGGCAGGAGAGAATGGGATATCGAAGCTACCGCCGGTTCAGTTTAAATGCGATATGGGTACTGATAGCGATAAACGTAGTCCTGTTTATTGCTACTACCATAGATAGAGACCTTATCTTTCTTCTCGGTCTAAACCCGGTAAGTTTCCCGGCAAGGCCGTGGACGATAGTAAGCAACCTGTTTGTCCACAGCGGGTTGTGGCACATCATTGCCAATATGCTGGCCCTCTACTTCTTCGGAACATACCTCTCCCGCCTGGTCGGAGAGCGTAAGTTCCTGCTCGTTTACTTTGGCGGAGGTATCCTGGGTAACATCGTCTACATCCTGCTGGCATCCCCTTTCTCCATCGCCGTTGGTGCCTCCGGGGCTATCTTTGCCCTCGGCGGGGCACTCGCCGTGATGGTACCCAGGCTAAGGGTCTTCCTGTTCCCGATACCGGCCCCCATTCCCCTATGGATAGCCGTCATCGGGGGGTTTTTCGTCCTTATCCTGCTACCAAACGTAGCCTGGCAGGCCCACCTCGGGGGGCTGGTGCTCGGTCTCATCACCGGCTATTTCTTCAGGAGAAAAAAACGCTACTTCTTCTAAGCAGGTCATAACATAGCAGCAACTCATGCCGGGCGTAATTTGATGCTAACATTTTCCCGCTAAAGTAGAATGCCGGACTCTCACCGTGTATAATAAAGTTCAGAGGGGAACGGGGAGATAGTCCCGAAGGAGAAGGTTATGGAAAACAGAGTGGCAATCTTTATCGATGGAAGCAACCTGTATCACGCCCTGCGAAGCAACTTCCGGCGACATGACCTTAATTTCAGCGAGTTCACCGGTAAGCTCTGTGGCTCCCGGCGCCTCTTCAGGACATATTACTATAATGTCCTGCAGGACCCGGCGCAGCGGCCCGATGGCCACCGTGACCAACAGGAATTCCTTGATATCCTGCGCAAGACACCATATCTGGAGGTCCGACTGGGAGGCACCAAAGTGGCCCAGGGTGTTCTTGTCGAGAAGGGCATCGATATTATGCTGGCGACAGACCTGCTGTATTTTGCCTGGAATGACTTCTACGATGTGGCGGTGCTGGTGAGCGGCGATTCCGACTTCGCCTACGCCCTGCAAGCGGTGAAGAATATGGGCAAGCACGCCGAGGTAGCCTACTTCGAGAGCGGGATATCCAAGGACCTGCTGAATGTCGCCGACAACCGCCACCTCTTAAACCGGAGTTTCTTTACGGGCTTATGGGTAGGCAGACGACGCAGCCGGCGCAAAGGTACAAACAAAGAGGAATGATAAGAGCAGATAACTCTCCGGGGCAAGGAGTGTAAGGTGAAAGCAGTCATCCTGGTCGGTGGAGAGGCAATTAGATTGCGTCCCCTCACCCTGAATACACCCAAGGCAATGGTCCCGGTGCTTAATACACCCTTCTTAGAACATGTCATCGGCTACTTAAGCCAGCACCAGATAAGGGATATAATCCTGGCCCAGGGACGTCTCACTCCACCTATTGAAAGCTACTTCGGCGATGGCAGGCGGTTCGGGGTCAGGCTCAGCTACACGGTGGAAAATAGCCCGCTGGGGACAGCGGGAGCGGTTAAAAACACCGCAAAATACCTGGATGAGACCTTCCTGGTGCTGAACGGGGATATCTTTACCGACCGGGATATTACGGCGATGCTCACCTTCCACCGGGAGAAAAAGGCAAAGGTAACCATTGCCCTGACGCCGGTAGACGACCCCACCAGCTATGGTTTAATCGAAAGCAATGCCGGGGGCAGGGTCAGGTGCTTCGTGGAGAAACCGGGCCGGGACGAGGTAACAACCAACATGATAAATGCCGGCATCTATATTATCGAGCCCGAGGTCCTGGCTCATATCCCGCCCCGGGTCAGCTTCAGCTTTGAACACGAGCTATTTCCTCAGCTCCTGGAGCGGGGCGAGCCGGTCTATGCCACCCCCTCCCCTGCCTACTGGATAGATATCGGCACGCCGGATAAATATTTCCAGCTGCATCTTGACCTCTTAGGTGGTAAAAGTCATCGCTTTACCCCGGGTGACAAGGTGCAAATTGGTAAGCAAAGTCATATTCACCCCGAAGCTCAGATAACAGGACCGGTAGTTATCGGTAATAACTGCACCATCGGGCAGGGGGCCAGACTAATGGGCCCGGTGGTTATCGGCCCGGGCAGTGTCATCGAGGAAGACACCATAATTGAGCGCTCCATTATCTGGCAAAATGCCAGGCTGGGAGCCAGGGTACAGGTGAAAAATTCCATCATGGCCGGTGACTGCAGGCTCGAGGCCAGCAGCACTATCGACGGCTCAGTGCTGGGGGACAATGTAACCGTGCTCGGCGGATGCAAACTGGGACCGGGGAGCAGGACCTGGCCGGGGACAGTGGTAGAGCCAGCAACCTGACCGTACTCACCGGATGAGTTACGGGGAAGAAACCGAGAGCAGATTAACGATGTGGGATAGATTAAAGCAAATAGACAGGCATTACCGGGAGCTAGACCAGGAGATAGCCCGCCCTGAGGTAGCCGCTGACCTCGAACAACTCCGGCGCCTGGCTCAGGAGAGAGCCGGTATTGAAGACATGGTAGCAAAGTACCGGGAATACCGGGCCACCACCAGGTCGCTGGAAGAAACGAGAGCGATGCTGAACGACAAGCTGGAGGAAGAGATGACAGCCCTGGTCAAGCAGGAAATAGAGAACCTGTGGTTAAAGCAGGAACGCCTCCGTGAAGAGCTGAGACTGGCCCTGCTCCCCAGGGACGCCAGTGATAAAAAGGACATCATTATAGAAATCCGGGCGGGGGCGGGTGGCGATGAGGCCGGCCTGTTTGCGGCTGACCTGTTTCGAATGTACAGCCGGTATGCCCAGTCTAAAGGCTGGCAAGTAGACATTATTAATTTCAATGAAAGCGGCATCGGCGGCTTCAAGGAAATCACCTTTGAAATAAAAGGCAAGGGCGCTTTCAGCCGCCTCAAGTATGAACGGGGAGTGCACCGGGTACAGCGGGTACCCACCACCGAGTCCTCGGGAAGAATCCATACCTCAACCGCCACCGTGGCCGTCCTCCCCGAGGCAGATGAGGTCGAGGTATCCATTAACCCCGATGACCTGAGGATTGACATCTTCCACAGTGGGGGGGCCGGAGGGCAGAACGTAAACAAGGTCGCCACCGCCGTCCGCATCACCCATCTCCCCACCGGCATCGTAACCGTCTGCCAGGATGAGCGCTCACAGCTAAAGAACAAGACAAAAGCGATGTCAGTGCTCCGGGCCCGGCTCCTGGACATAAAACAGCGCCAGCAGGAAGCAGAAATAAGCCAGGAACGCCGCTCTCAGGTAGGCACCGGTGACCGCTCCGAGAAGATACGCACCTACAACTTTCCTCAGGACCGTGTCTCCGACCACCGCATTGGACTAACCCTCCGTAACCTGTCCCGCATCCTGGAGGGAGAGCTCGACGGACTCATCGACGCCCTCGCTACCAGCGACCAGGCAAAACGGTTAGAGGGGCAGCTTCCATGACCGCAAAACAGGCCCTCGGCCGCGCCAGGGAGATACTGGCTTCCGGGAACATCGAAGATGCCCCCCTGGAGAGCGAGCTTCTGCTAAGGCACACCCTGAAGCTAAGCCGCGTCGAGCTATACCTGGAGCTTGACCGCGCGCTAACCCCACAGGAAGAGAAAGCCTTCCGGCAGGTGGTGGAGCGCCGCCTGAGCGGCGAGCCAGCTGCCTATATCACCCGGCACCGCGAGTTCTACGGGCTTGATTTTTACGTTGACCCCGCCGTCCTCATCCCCCGTCCCGAAAGCGAGTTACTGGTAGAAAAAGCGTTAAGACTAGCGCAAAACGGGACGATATCCACCATTGCCGAAATCGGCACCGGCTGCGGTGCCATTGCCATCAGTCTGGCGCTGCACCTGCCTCAAGCCAGAATCTATGCCACCGATATCTCGCTTCCTGCCCTCAAGGTTGCCCGGGTCAACTGCCAGAGGCACGGGGCAGCCGACAGAATTCGCCTTCTCCACGGTGATATGCTCGACCCCCTCCCGGGGGCAGTTGACCTCATCATAGCCAATCTGCCCTACGTCAGGGAGTCCGAACTACCCCCCCCACCACAGTTTGAGCCAATTCTGGCACTGGACGGAGGCGCCGATGGAACAGACAGGATACGCCGGCTATGCCTCAAACTGGAGGGTAAGCTCCGGCCCGGAGGATGGCTGCTGCTGGAGGTAGGAGAGGGGCAAAGCCCAACGGTAACCAGCCTGCTATACCACCTGTTCCCCGGGGCTAAAATAGAGGTTACGCCGGACCTGAGCGGCATCGACCGGATGTTAAGTCTGAGCCTTGCTCCCGCTCAACAACTTGCTCTCTTCTCAACTTGACATCCCCCTCGGCCTGATGCTAAATTAATTACTTGGGTCTTCCCACTCCAGGGCAAACAAGCAAGCTACGAACAGAAGGAGGGACAGCGATAATGAACATGATTGTTTGCGTCAAGCAGGTAATTGACCCCGAGGCACCACCCGCCAGCTTCAAGATTGATTCCGCAAGCAACAAAGTGGTGCCCCCACCGGGCGTGTCGCCGGTAATAAGCCCCTTTGACGAGCAGTCGGTAGAGGCAGCTCTCAGAATCAGGGACGCCCAGGGCGGTAAGATTACGGTCATCAGCATGGGTGTTAACCTGCTGCGGGACGTGGTAAAGAAACCGCTGGCCATGGGGGCCGATGAGCTCATCCTGCTTGAAGATGATGCCTTCACCGAAGGCGACAGCTGGTCAACTGCCTATGCCCTGGCAATGGCAATCAAGAAAATAGGCGATTATGACCTCATCTTCTGCGGCCGGCAGGCAGCCGACTGGGATGCCGGGCAGGTAGGTTCCGGCATCGCTGAGATACTGGGCCTGCCCAGCGTCACCGTTGCCAAGAAGGTAGAGACCGCCGACGGTAAGGCGAAGGTGGAGAGGGTAACCGCCGATGGCTACGAGGTAGTTGAGGTATCCTTACCCGCCTTAATCACGGTAAGCAACGAGCTTGGTGAACCCCGCTACCCGACGATGAAAGGGATAATGGCAGCTAAAAAGAAGGAGCCTGCCATCTGGAAGCCAGCCGATATCGGGGTTGAGCCGGCGCAGGTCGGCACCGCTGGCCGGCGCACCAGGATAGTCAAACTCTTCCAGCCAGTCCGTGAAGGTAAGTGCGAGATTATCAGCGGGGAAACCCCGGAAGAGGCAGCGGTCGGCCTCGCTACAAAGCTCAGAGAGGCCAAGATTCTGTAAATAAGTTTCCCACAGCAACTTAAGGAGGAAGATAAATCTTATGGCTGAATATAAAGGTGTTATGGTCTACTGTGAGGCGGCAGAAGGCAGGCTCCTGCCAATTGCCACCGAGCTACTGGGCTGCGGGAAGAAGCTGGCCGGCGACCTGGGGGAAGAGCTATGCGCCGTGCTGCTCGGAGCCAACGTAAGCAGCGTGGCTCAGGAAGCCATTACCTTCGGCGCCGATAAAGCATACGTGGTCAATGACCCGCAACTCGGGGACTACCAGACAGACTCCTATGTAGCGGCTCTGGAAAAGGTGGTAAAGGAGGTAATGCCCCAGATTGTCCTCATGGGACAGACCTCGGTCGGCCGTGATTTAGCCCCCCGCCTTGCCTTCAGGCTGGACCCTGCTGCCTCCATGGACTGTATTGACCTGGCGATTGACCCTGAATCAAAGCGGCTACTCCAGACCAGACCGGTCTACGGAGGAAATGCCCAGGCCACCTTTACCTATGACTCCGACCCCCAGATAGCTACTGTCAGGGCTAAAGCGATGTCACCCCTGGAGGCTGACCCGTCAAGACAGGGAGAGGTTATCACCATTGACGCCGGCCTTGACCCCCAGGCGATAAGGACCAGGGTCCTGGAGAAGGTGCCCGAGGAGGTAGCAGGGATAAAGCTGGAGGACGCCAATGCAGTAATCTGCGGGGGCAGAGGCATTGGCACCGCTGAAGGCTTCAAGGAACTCGAGGAGCTGGCCAGAATCCTGAAAGGGGCAGTGGGTGCTACCCGGCCCCCCTGCGACAATGGCTGGGTGCCAGACTCAGCTCAGGTAGGGCTTACCGGTAAGATTGTGGCCCCCGACCTCTACATCGGTATCGCTCTCTCCGGCTCCAGCCAGCACATGTCCGGTTGTTCCGGTTCCAAGAACATCATCGCCATAAATAAAGACCCCGAGGCAAACATTTTCAAGGAAGCCCGCTACGGCGTTGTCGGGGACTGGAAGAAAGTAGTGCCTGCTTTCCGCGACAAGGTAAAGGAACTTCTGACTGAGTAAGAGCAAAATGTAAAAGAGAAGGGGCAGGCTGCTTCTATCCTAGGTTTTCTCAGCCTGCCTCTCGGCAATAATCTTCTGGGCAACCTGGGACGGCACTTCCTCATAGTGGCTGAACTTCACGCTGTAGCTCGCCCTGCCCTGGGTTATCGACCTCAAGTCTATGGCATAACGTAAAACCTCAGCCAGGGGCACCTGTGCCTCAATAATATTGACTCCATCCGCAGGGTTCATCCCGTGAACCTTGGCCCGCTTGGTATTGAGGTCGCTAATAATATCACCGGTGAAATCCTCGGGAGCAACCACCCTGATATTTACTATCGGTTCCAGTAAGATAGGCTGTCCCTGCGCCAGCCCCTTCTTGAGCGCCTGGGCACCGGCAATCTTGAAACAAATTTCCGAGGAGTCTACCGGGTGATAGCTGCCATCATATAATGTTGTCTTTATGTCAACTACAGGGTAACGAGCCAGACTCCCCTCATGGGTTGCCTCATTAACCCCCTTCTCCACCGCCGGAATATAATTTTTAGGCACGGTACCGCCAACCACTTTCTGGGCAAACTCACAACCACTGCCGCGGGGTAAGGGCTCGAGTGCCAGAAGGACATGTCCGTATTGACCATGGCCCCCGGTCTGCTTTTTATGCTTATACTCCGCCTTGGCAGGCGCAGTAATCGTTTCTTTATAAGGCACCCGGGGTGCCTCGAGTTCGACACTGACACCGAACTTACGCACCATCTTTTCCGCCGCCGCCTCGAGGTGAGTCTCCCCAAGCCCGGAGATGATGGTTTCGCCGGTGTCAGCATCCCGCTGCACCTTAAGGGTAGGGTCTTCCTCCGATAGCCGTGACAACGCTGTTCCCAGCTTGTCCAGGTCAGCCTTGGTCTTGGGATGTACCGCTTCACTGAAAATGGACTCGGGGAATACAACCGGGGTAATCTTCACCTGGCTCTCCCGAGGGCATAATGTATCCCCGGTGGCGGTCAAGTTCAACTTGGCTACCGCCCCGATGTCCCCTGCCCTGACCCCGGCTACCGGCTCCTGGGTTTTACCCCGTACCATAAACAACTGACCGATGCGCTCCGCCCCTTCCTGGTTAGCATTCCATACCTGGGAATTTGAAGTAATGGCGCCCCTGTAAACCCGGAAGTAGGTGAGCTTGCCCACATACGGGTCAGCGCTGGTCTTAAATACCAGGGCTGCCAGCGGACCATCCTCGGTTGGCTCAACCGTCTCTTTGGCCGCACCACCGGCAGTAACCACCCCCCGCTCCCGGGGTGACGGCAGATAAGTGCTTATTGCCTCCAGAAGTAAGCCGGTACCTACACTCTGCAGTGCTGAGCCAGCTAGAACCGGCACCACCTTGCCGCTTATTACTGCCCGCCGCAAGCCATTCTTCAACTCATCCAGACTAAGCTCGCCACCATCCAGGTACTTTTCCAGCAATACATCATCAGCCTCCGCCGCCGCCTCCACTACCTTCTCCCGGAAGGAATCAACCGACTCTTTGAGCGACGGGGGTATCTCTGCCTCAGTGGCCTCAGGACCGACATAGCTCTTCATTGTCAGCAGGTCAATTACCCCCTGAAAATCATTATGAGCGCCTATTGGTAACTGCAGCGGCAGGCACCTCGCGCCAAACTTTGCGCGGAGCTGTTCCAAGGCCCGGTAGAAATCAGCATTCTCGCGGTCCATCTTATTGATGAAGCACATCCGGGGTAGATTTGCCTCGTCGCTATAGGCCCACACCTGCTCGGTGCCGACCTCAACCCCGGAGGCAGCACAGACCACGACTACCCCTCCCTCACTGACCCGCATCCCCGCCTTGACCTCACCGACAAAATCAGAATAACCGGGGGTATCAATAAGATTAACCTTGGTCTGCTGCCACTCATAGGGTAAGACCGTCAGGTTAAGGCTGATCTGCCGCTTCACCTCATCAGGGTCATAGTCCGAAGTGGTGTTTCCATCATCAACCCTGCCCCGCCGGCCAGTTGCCCCGGCAGCAAACAGGATGGCTTCTGAGACTGATGTCTTGCCGGCACCACAGTGAGACAGTAAGACCACATTACGAATATTCTCCAGCCCATACTCGCGCATCCAATCACCTCCGCGCCTGCTTAAATCCCTGTTACCTGCTATTTATTCCCCAGCATTATAAGCGATAGCTTGCCGCCCCAGCAAGTAACCGTACTCACCGGTTAGTGAGCACGTCTCCTTCTAAACAGGGAAAGCAGCCACAGAAAACCAATCACGCCAATGAAGGGGAATGGTGGGGATGGAGTAGCTCCACCCGTCCGGGCAATAGCCGCCGATGGGACGGCAGGTCCCTGCTGCTCTATCGCCTCGGCGGTTACCTCGTAGGCAGCCAGCCCGGCACCGATAAATTCCTTGGGCACCCAGCCCAGGGGGTTATTCCTGCCCGTCGCTTCAGCCCAGATCCAACCGGGCTCGCCCTCCAGCTCAAAAACGGCAGCTGCCTTCCCATAGTCAGGCAGGTAGACCAGGGTCGCGGTATGACCGGAGCCAACCGCAATCGCCGAGCGGAATCCAGCGCCTTTATACATAACTGCCAGCAGCACCGCACTATCCTCACAATCACCGTAGCCGACACCCTTCCCATTAATCTCCGCCGCCAGCTCATCAGCATTCTGGGCAAATTCATCATAGCCAAACTGGTCTCTATCAGAAGTATAGTTCACCCGGTCACGGACAAAATGGAATATCGCCTCAGCCCTCTGGTGCCGGTCAGGATATTTTTGAGCCAGCTGTTCACCCAGGCTGCAGGCGAGGTCAGCATTTTCACCCAGGCTTTCAAAGGCGATAGCCGGGCGAAAAGAAGCCTCTGTAATCTGATAATAACCGTCCTCATCATAGGCCCTGGTCCGGCACACCTGCCAGTCATCAAACACCTCACCGTCAATCTCATGGAAACCCGGAGACGGGGTTGCCGATGCGTAGCCGGCAAAGGTTAAAAGGACAACCAGTGCCCCTATCAAGCCTACCAGGACCCTGACCTTCTTCACCAGACTCGCCTCACAGTGGTGTCACCAGCGCCGCATGGAGAATAAGACCGAAGAAAACGAGGTAGCCAAAGACATAAATACCCACTGCCACCGGAGTATCATTAATGCTAGCAAACGGTATCCTGGGGGTCAACTTATCAACAATATAAAACAGGGCTATCCCGATAAGCAGGCTTACCACGAAACTCACCGCCAGCAGTCCCAGGCGTCTGAAGTCAAAAAAGTACTGGAGCAGCGGGCCACCGAATACGGCCGGCGCCGCCACCGCTCCATGGATAACGAGCCCCACCAGGATAAAAAATCCTGCAATGAATAACCCGGTGGCTACCGGGCTTTCACCGATGCGCTGGCGCTGATAAATATGAGGGGTCATGGCATCCAGGGCCCTGATGCCAAGCCAGGCAAGCAGGGTGCAGATAAAAGACAGCCATACAATCCTGGCAACCCACAGGAGCACCACGAGCCAGAAGGGAGCAACCAGACCAAACTGTTCCATAGAAGTCCTCCTTGTTACCCATACCTGGTTAACACTAGCGGCGTGACAAAGGTTTCAATGACAGCCGCTGGCAGGAGTAAGACCAGGGCAATTACCAGATACCTCAGATTCTGCTTGAGACCGGACACCAGTAAGTCGCTTCTCCTCTTAAACAGAGCCAGCATTGCCATCACGCCGCAACTGAGAGCCGCCGCCTCACCCAGAACCAGCGCCGGGAGTTCAAAGATGCCGTGGGGCAGCAGTCCCGCCAGCACCAGACCGAGGGACTGCTCCTGGGCAACGGTCATCGAGATAAAGCCTACCATCCAGCCATTCATCATTAGAGATAGGACAGGCACCAGGCACAAAATAGGGCTGAGGACAAAGCTCAGCACCAGAACCGAGGCATTCTTAAGAAAGATAAGGACAGCGGTAAGAGCACTGAACGGAGCCAGGAGACGGCTGAGCTTTTCAAGGGCAGCCAGCTCTTCGGAGAGAAGGCCGGCGCTACTAGCCGGGGTAGCCAGCCCTGCCGCAATGCCAACACCAAACAGGAAGACGGCAACCAGCACCCACTGTTGATAGTTCATATAATCTTTAGCGGCGCCCGTACTTATCGTAAAAAACGCTTTCAGAAAGTTCTTTTCTCGGCCTGACGGGTGGCTCCTGGTCAGGATAGCCCAGAGGGGTCATCTCAACCACCCGGAAGCCCTCCGGCACCTCCAGGACAGCCTCTGCCTTTCTCGCATCAAACCGCCCCACATGCACCGTGCCCAGCCCCAGCGAGTGGGCCGCCAGCACCAGATTCTGCATCGCCAGCGCCACATCAAACATAAACCAGTCGCCCTTGTCAGTAGTCGGCTCCCCGTGAAAATAGCCTGATTTCTCCAGTTCGGCACAGGCCACGATTACTACCGGAGCATTTCTGACCGCATCGACAGCCGGGTTTTCCCCCATCGTCCCCGCCAGCCCAGCCTTGACATTGCTGTCCCGGACAATAATAAACCTCCAGCACTGGGTATTAGCCCAGGACGGCGCCCAGCGGGCAGCCTCCAGAACAAGGCCAACTGTCCTGTCATCTACCGGGGCAGCTTGATATTTACGAATGCTTCTTCTTGTCTTGATTGCCTCCAGAACTTCCATCCTTTTTCCCTCCTTTACCCTTCTTCCCAGGCATCCTTACCGATGAGGGGAACAAAGCGGCAGCCGCCTAAATTCTGAACTGTGTTCTTCCCCCTTCGCCTGGTGATTCTATACAGCTCCTGCACATAGCGGGAGCCTACCGGGACTACCAGCCGCCCCCCGACCTTCAACTGGGCCAGAAGGTCAGCCGGGACCCGGGGAGCACCGGCTGTAACCATGATGGCGTCATAAGGCGCTTCACGCCGCCAGCCCAGGGTCTCCTCAGCCAGGCGCACTTCAATATTGGTATAGCCCAGCTCGCTGAGTATATTCCTGGCTGTCTCAGCCAGCGCGGGCAGGCGCTCGGTGGTAATCACCAGCCGGGCCAGTTCCGCCAGAATAGCCGCCTGGTAGCCACTGCCGGTACCCACCTCCAGCACCTTTTCCTCGCCGGTAAACTCCAGCGCCTCGGTCATGAGGGCAATAATAAAGGGCTGCGAAATTGTCTGGTCAAGACCGATGGGCAACGGCATATCTTCATAGGCCAGGTGACGGCTCTGAGGGGGCACGAAACGCTCCCGGGGTATGCGGGACATCGCCGCCAGCACCCGCGCATCCCCAATCTCCAGGCTGAGGTGCTCAACCAACCTGGCCCTCGCCGCTTCAAAGTCCATAATGAGCACTCTCAGGCTAAAACCAGAGCTACCACCACCAGGACTACCAGCATTGCCCCGGCCAGGATGCCAATCGTCCGCAGCTCGGTAGCTACATACGGGTACTGAGCCGGGGAAACCGGCGCTTTCGTCAGAGGAACTGGCGCCCCGGGTTGGAAGGCAGGCCCCGGAGATTGTGCAGCCGGCTGACGCTCGCTGGCTATCACCGGAGGGGCTTGCTTTATACTCCTGCTCTTTGATGGGCGTTTGCGCCGGTGCTGTGCTTTCCCGGACATCTTAATAGACTCCTACCTGGCCCTTGGATGGGACCTCTCATAACTGCGCCGAATATGCTCTGAGGTAAGATGGGTATAAACCTGAGTGGTAGAGATATTGGCATGCCCTAATAACTCCTGAACCGACCTCAGGTCAGCGCCACCACTCAGCATATGGGTGGCAAAACTATGTCTTAGCGTATGGGGAGTAACCCCGGCATCCAGACCGGCTGATTTGACATAGCCTTTCAGTATCTGCCACAGCCCCTGCCGGGTCAGTCTCTCCCCGCGCAAATTGACAAACAGGGCTTCCTCCTCAGCACTATGAACCAGGTGAGGACGCGTCTCTTTCACATATTCTTTCACGGCCAGGGCCGCCTGTCGATAAATCGGGACCAGCCGTTCTTTATGCCCTTTGCCAAAGCAGCGCACATAGTCGTCTTCAGTATCCACATCATCAAGGTTTAGCGATACCAGCTCGCTTACCCTCATCCCGCTGGCATACAGTAATTCCAGCATCGCCCTGTCTCTTTTGGCCTCCGGTGTGGACAGTCTGGCCGGTTGCTCCAGCAAATGACGAACCTGGCCAATCGACATCGGTTTGGGCAGCGACCTTCCTATCCTCGGCGAACCTACATTCTGGGTCGGGTTTTCCTTTATACGACTTTCAGCCATCATAAAGCCAAAGAAACTCTTGGCAGCAGCTACCTTACGGGCCACCGTGGTGGCAGCATAGTTTCTCTCTTTCAGATTAAGCAGATAAGCTAACATGTCCTGCCGGGTAAAACCAGCCCATGATGGGGCCGAACCCCGCCGGGCAGCTTCCTCCTCAGCAAAGCTGGCTAACTGGGAAAGGTCGTTGTGATAAGCAGCCGTGGTATTTTCAGAAAATCCCTTCTCCACCGCCAGATAATTCAGAAAACCGTTAACAGCCTCTATCACCACACTCCTCGCTTAACAACCTATCATTATGTATTTTAACATAACTAAAGGGAAAATTCAGCCCCCTGCCGCCGGGTATTCTCATCCTCTTACTTATACCGGCAAATGCAGCCAGCTAAAGACGCCAATCATCTTAAGCCCCATATAACACATCACCACAATAAAAATCCACCTGAGCTGCTTTGCCGGAAGCCGGTGCGCCACCCTGGCGCCGACCTGAGCTATCGGAACACTGGTTCCCACCAGAGCCAGCCAGGCCCAGATGTAGACATAGCCAAGATGAGGAGACGGGATACCGATAGCGTCAAGACCATTTACAATATAGCCGAGAGTACCGCCCAGACTGGACAGAATCATCACCGCCACCGAAGTCCCTACCGCCTGGTGCATCTTGAACTTGAGTGCCAGTACCATGACCGGCACCATCAGCACCCCACCGCCAATCCCGATAATTCCGGTCACGATACCAACCGGTATCCCCCAGGCTACCCACAGCCAGGGGTTATCCTCAGGCTCCTCGAAAACCTGAGGCGGCCTGGCAGTAAGCATCCTGACGGCACTGGCAAGAATGACAACCCCGAAGGCAATCTTCAGTACCGAGCCCGGAATATGGACCGCTACCGCCGCCCCCCCAAAGGCACCAAAGAGGGCACAGCCTCCCATCGTCAGGGCTGCCTTCCACCACACCGCCCCCTTCCGGTGGTGCCCCCAGGCGCCGCTCAGGGCGGTGGGCAGGACAACAAACAGGTTGGTGCCAAAGGCCACCTTGATGGCAGTATCAACCGGCATGCCCATAGCAGTATAGACCCAGAACTGGACCGGCGTCATGATAAAGCAACCGCCAAGACCCAGCAGCCCGCCGGCAAAGCCAACCCCCACCCCTGTAGCCAGAAGGATAATAATATGAGCCAGTGACATCTTCTCTCTTTCCTGAAGCCTTCTTTACCCGCGGAGCGAACCGCCCCCACCCTGCCGCTCGCCGATTTATCAAGCTTACCAGCTTCATCTTCTCCCGGTCAATACCGGTCCATTTTGAGCATCCCGCAGGCTATGTTAAAATAGATTTGACAACGTCGCAGGAGGACACAGCTTGACCCGCAGTCTCATAGCCGAGCAATTAAACCAGCTGCCAGGTGTCCCCGGCGTCTACCTGATGAGAAACGCCGACGGGGATATCCTGTACGTGGGCAAGGCAGCCAGCCTGCGCCACCGGGTAAGGTCATACTTTAGCCCGGGGCAGAAGCTATCGCCCAAAACCAGGCGGATGGTAGCCAGGGTCAACGATATTGACTTCTTCATCACCTCTTCAGAACAGGAGGCCCTCATCCTGGAGCTAAACCTGATAAAGCAGCACCACCCCCGCTACAATGTCCAGCTTAAAGATGATAAGACCTTCCCCTACCTCAAAATAGACACCAGCGAGACCTGGCCCGGGGTACGGGTTACGCGCCGCCTGGAAGAAAACGGGGGACGCTACTTCGGCCCCTTTGCCAGCGCCAAATCGGTACGCCAGACGCTGAAGGTGCTCAAGGGAATCTTCCCCTTCCGCTCCTGCTCTAAAGCCATCACCGGCACTGACCCCCGACCCTGCCTGGAGTATCATATCGGGCACTGCCTCGGCCCCTGCATCAGCGCGGTGAGCCGGGAAGAATATGCCGGGGTAATAAGGCAGGTAATCCTCTTCCTCGAGGGCAAACAGGAAAAGGTAGTCCGGGAGCTTCAGCACAGGATGGAAAAGGCCGCCCAATCCCTGGACTTTGAAAAGGCAGCCTCAATCAGGGACCAGCTCCAGGCGGTAAACAGGATTATTGAAGGACAGGAAATCGCCACCCGGGTAAGGGGTGAACAGGATGTCATCGCCTTCGCTCAGGATAAGGACCGGGCCTACGTCCAGGTCTTCTTCATCCGCGGTGGCAAGCTAACGGGACGGGAGAGCTTTATGGTAGAGGGCACCCGTGATGAAGAACCCCTCCAGATTATGACCGGCTTCATCAAGCAGTTCTACAGCCGGGCCCCCAATATCCCTCCCCTGCTACTACTCCAGCACCCGGTGGAGGATGCCGCCACCATCGAGAACTGGCTTCGAAGCAAACGCGGAGCCAGCGTCCACATCCGGGTGCCGCGGCGGGGCAGTAAGAAACAACTGGTCAGCATCGTTGCCCAAAACGCCGAACAGGGTCTGGCTCAACTGAAGGTCAAACAGCTTGCGGCACCGGCAGTACTGTCAGCAGCCATGGAGGAAATAAAAAGAGAACTCCACCTGCCGCAGCTCCCGCTGCGGATGGAAGGTTATGACATCTCCAATATCCAGGGGACGGCAGCGGTGGGGAGTATGGTGATCTTTGACCACGGCCAATCAAAGCCGTCTCACTACCGGCGGTTCAGGATTAAGACAGTAGCCAGCGCCAATGACTATGCCATGCTCCAGGAGGTGCTGAGGCGCCGCTTCAAACGGGTAAGCAGTGACCCAAACAAGACCTGGACAATCATACCCGACCTCGTTCTCATCGACGGCGGCAGGGGGCAGCTCAATGCCGCCCGGGAAACAATGCGCGAAATGGGTGCTGGCGCGGTGCCCGTCGCCGGTTTAGCCAAAGAGAACGAGGAAATCTTCATTCCCGGGACCAGAGGCCCGCTTATCCTCCCCCGCCAGTCCCCGGGCCTCCAGCTGCTGCAGCGCCTCAGGGACGAAGCGCACCGCTTTGCCATAGGCTATCACCGAAAAATACACGAGCGGAAAACCTTCGCCTCCGCCCTTGATAGCATCCCCGGTATCGGGGCCCGGCGCAGACATATTCTTCTCAAGCAATTCGGCTCGGTTAAAGCCATCCGGGAGGCTACCGCAGAGGAACTAGCCGCTACCCGGGGAATAAGCAAAAGCCTGGCCCGGAAAATAAAGGGGTATCTGTAATGCCGGCGAATTTACCACCCCAGTACCTTGAGGCAGAGAGGGACTTCAGGCAGGCAAAGAGTCCCGCCGAAAAGATAACCGCCCTGGAAGAAATGCTGGCAATCATGCCCAAACATAAGGGGACAGATAAACTCCGGGCCGAATTGAGGCAGCGGATTGCCAAGCTGACCCAGGCAGCGGGGAAGAAGCTGGCGACCCAGAGGGCATCAATGGTCATTCCCAAAGAGGGGGCAGGTCAGGTGGCAATCATCGGCCCACCCAACAGCGGCAAGTCCCAGCTTGTCTCCACCATCACCAACGCCTCGCCCGCGGTTGCCGAATATCCATATACCACCCAGAGTGCCACCCCCGGAATGATGGAATTTAAGAACATCAAGGTCCAGCTCATCGATACCCCTCCCCTCTCTCCCCAACCCGCCCCCTGGTGGCTGCCACCCATACTCAGGCGGGCCGACGCCCTGCTGGCGGTAATCGACCTGAGCAATTCCCCCCTGGAGCAGCTGGAGATTCTCACCAGCCAGCTGGAACAGATGAGGATAACTATCGGGCAGAACGCCAGAGTACTAATCGCCGCCAACAAGGTTGACCTGGATAACACCCGCCCGAACTACACCGCCCTCAAGAACAGGTATGAGCGGCAACTACCCGTCATTGCCATCTCAGCCAAGGAAGGGACCGGACTGGAAGAACTCAAACGCAAAATCTTCGAGGTGCTCGATATTATCCGCGTATATACCAAGACCCCGGGCAAAAAGCCAGATTTTGATGACCCGATAATCCTGGAAAAGGGAAGTACCCTGGCAGATGCGGCCGCAGCGGTCCATAAAGATTTCCAGGCCCGGCTGAAATTCGCCCGCGTCTGGGGCTCAGGGAAACACGACGGCCTGATGGTCAGAAGAGACCATATCCTCGAAGACGAAGACGTTATCGAGCTGCATGCTTAGCCAAAGTGCGGGGACTATTAAGTCCTGCAGGTTAAACCCTATCTCCGATGAGCCTGTGGCATTGCCGCCGTAACCAGGATGACGCAGTCCTCATTACCGTCATTCGTCAGGCCGTGGGGCATACCGCGAGGAAGCCAGACAGCGTCACCGGCACTCACCTTCTCCTCTTCATCACCAACCCTCATCAAACCCTGCCCGTGAAGCAGGTAGTAAATCTCCTCGTAAGGGTCGGTATGCGCCTCTATTGTCTTCCCCGGCTTCAGAAGGGCACAGGCAAAGAAGAGGATTCCCTCCAGGACGCTATCATCGAAGAGCATGGTAGCTACCGCCCCACCATGAGCCAGATAGAGTCCGTCAAGGACCTCTTTCTGATTGATATTTCTAATAATCATCCCTTATGAACCTCCCCCATAGATACCTACAACAAAAAGCGCTCAATCGCTACCGCCAGACCCCCGCGGTCGACATCAAGGGTAACACCGTCAGCTACCGCCTTAACCTCGTCAGGGGCGTTACCCATCGCAATGGCCAGACCGGCCGCACCAAAGAGGGAGAGGTCATTGGTCCCGTCCCCCACCGCCATAACCTCCCCCGGAGATATCCCCAGATGCGAGGCCAATATTTCCAGCGTCTTCCCCTTGGACACCCCGGAGGCAACAATATTAATAAAATCAACCTCGGGATGGGCCGGGGACCTCGCCCAGGAGAAGTGAAAACTGCCGTTAAATTGACGCTGAAAACTTGCGGCCTTGGCAGCCTCCTGAGGCGAGGAGGTTACCATCCCTCCTTTAACAAGTCTCTCCCGCTCCCAGAGCCCGCCGAAATCGCCCACCGTCGGCTCGAGATTAAAGAACTTCTGATGGATTTCAGTAGCCCAGGTCTCATGCTCAACAAAATAGTGGCTTGTCGAATAAAGCTCAAGATAGATATCACCCTGGCGGGCAAACCGGACTGCCTGCCCGACGGCGGCGCTATCAAGCGGCTGAACGTAAATCTCCTCACCCCGGCCCGGGTCACTCAACAGGGCACCGTCAAAGAACATATGACAGCCATCCAGTGACAGCTGGTTAATAATTGACAGAGAGCCCTGAGCCGCCCGCCCGGTAGATAGCGAAACCCCTATCCCCGACTGGCGGACCCTGGCCAATGCCTCTCTATTCTCAACCGAGATACTCCCGTCCCTGCTGAGCAGGGTGCCATCTATATCTATGACCAGGAGTTTATAATTCATCAGTAATCCTCTGGCAACCTAGAATTCCAGCTTCAGGGTAACGATTTCAAAAGGCTTTACCCGAAGTTTGAGAGTCTGCCCATCAACCTCAAGGCTTTGTGCCTCCTGCTCAAGGAGATTGACAGTCCATGCCCTTTTTACAGGCTTAAATACCCTTAGCTCCGCCTCTGCAGCCTCCCCCCTGGTCTCAAAAAACCTCAGGATTACCCTGTCCTCGCCCTCCGCCTTCTTAAGCGCCGACAGGATGAGGTTATCCGGTTTCAGCTCAAGGAAGGAAAGCTCTCCCGGTAAATCACCACTGTAATTTGCCCGAAGGGGAAGCAGCCGGTGATGATAGTCCTGAGCCCTTCGATACATCCTGGCCTGGCGCCAGTCTCCTTCATGAGGCTCGATGGCATATTCAAAGGTAAACTTCCTGAGCTCCAGGGCATCCGGGGTAGGCACCAGGGGGCCGGCAACACCATCGGCAGAAAGCCCGTAAACGCTTCTAAACAGGGTAATATAGACCGAGCCGTCCTCTATCTCCAGTGCCGGCAGCCCCCTGTTCATAAAGGTTATCCCCCTCGTTCCATTATCCAGGTCGAACCAGCTCATAAAGTTGGGGATTGCCGATGGTTTCGCCCCCGCGGTCCTGCTGAAGTATTCCGTCGGTTCAGAAATAACCCCGAACTGCGTCTCTCTAAAATAAACCTTCCTCTTTATCCCGGTATCGAACTTAACCCTCAGCCTGATGTTAGGGTAGCTATTATCAATCCTGGTGACAAACTCAATCCGAGGAATATCACGAAAGATAGTTACCTCCTTACGTATGTCCAGGGTCTTATGCCGGTAGAGCAGGGGGGGGAACCTTTCCTTCAGCCGGTAGGGCCAGGTAAGGCAATAGTATTCGTCTTCAAAAATGACCTTTGAGGCTAACCTTCCCTTCTCCACCCTGAAGCTCCTGGGTTTAAAGCTGCCATACTGAAGCCCGTCCCCGCTCTCACTCTTTATCAAGTCAGCGAAGCGGCAGCGGTGGTAATAAAGGTCTCCGCTCTCATCCTCAATGACGAGCTCATTTCCCCGGACGAGGAGCTTTCCCGCCTCCCTATCGAACACCTCAATTATGCCACTATTCCTGTCCACCTTAACCCTGAAAAAGGAGTTCTCCAGTTCCGCTTCGTCTGTCTCAACTATCCGGTCTTCGCTATCTATATCTTCGGGCAAAGCGTTATAAACTTTGTAACCCAGGGGTGGAGCATCAACCATAAAGCCCACCTTTGTCTTTTCGCTTCCCGTCTCAACCCGGTCCCTTACCTCCCACGGCATCGGATTAAACACCATCACCCCTTCACCCCGAGTATTAACCTTCCGGGCGATGTAGCTGAGAGCTGCGGACAGGACTTGAGATGTTTCCTCTTTCAAGGAGGCAAAAATTTCCTCGGCCTCCCGGTAAATCTCGTCCACACCGCAGCCAGTGATGATATCATGGAAGGCAATAAACAGAATCTGCTTCCAAGCACGGTGAAGCTCTTGCGCAGGGTACCGAGCACCAAGCAGCCAGGCGATGGTGGCAAACTCCTCACAGGTTACGAGCAGGCCTTCGCACTCCCGCATATTTTGCACTATCCAGGTCCGGGAGGCACACACCTGAGGAAAAACATTAACCAGCTCATCATCGTAAAGCTCGCCTTTCGCGACCTCAAAGCTCTTGCCAGCCTTCTCCAGAGCCTCGAAAAATTCCTCGGGAGTGGCTATCACCATGCGGATATCGGGGTGAGCGGTGTTCCAGTCCGATACTGCCCCAATGACTTCCGGCTGGGGAGGCATCGAGCCGCTCCCCGAGGGCATCAGGATATTAGGGGTGGAGGCATACTTCCTGAGCTCGGAATAGGACTCTTCCAGACGGTCAAGTTCAAGTCCCGCCCGGTAACCAAGAGGCATCCAGTGAGCCAGGATGGTCGTCCCGTCCAGACCCTCCCAGAGGAACTCACTCTGCATAATCTCGTGCTTTGCCCCCCGCCTGAAGGCAAGCCACTTGTACCCCGATTTCTGATAGATTTGTGGCAGCTGAGCGTTCATGCCAAAGCTATCCGCTGCCCAGGCTACCGGCACCTCGATTCCAAATTTCTCGCGGCAGTAGCTCTTACCAAAGAGGATTTCCCTTATCAGCACCTCCCCGGCGGGGAGCATGGTATCCGGCATGAGGTACTGCCCGTCAATTATCTTAAGCCTGCCTTCCTTTATCCTTTCCTTTAGCCGCGACCAGAGCCGGGGGTTTTCCTTCTCTATTGCCTCCAGCAGGAAGGTTTGCTCGATACAGAACTTAAACTCCGCCGAGGCGTCCATTATTTCCAGTGCCTGCTCCAGAATCTTCTCATTTATTGCCAGATAGTCTTGCCTGGAAAAAGCCCAGGCTACATCGTAATGTGTATGGGGAACCAGATAAATAACCTGCATTTTGCGCCACCTGTCCCGTAAGCCTTACCCGGCAGCATTATACTATAAAGCGATTAGCTTAGGGAATTAAGACTAACCCGGATAAACCGCTTGTGCTTTTTCCCCTGATTATGATAATATCAACTGCCACAAAATTGGCGGCACGGGTGAGAAAATGCGTATCGAAAAACAGAGGTATACGGAACGCTTCGGCTCGGTAAAGATAAACGATGTCCAGAAGGTACTCGAGCTCGACTCCGGGAGAAAAGCCGCTATGCCACTCAAGGAAGCAATAGCCGTGGACAAGATAGAAGAAGATGTCATCAAGGACTTCGAGGAGAAAATGGCTATTGTTATCCCCATCAAGAACGAGAAGCTCAAGCTCTTCGAGGGGGTTATTACCGGGGTGCCCCACGAGTGCCTGATAATAGTAGTTTCCAACAGTGAACGCAAAGAGGTCGACCGATTCAAGATGGAAAGGGACACCCTGAACCAGTTCTGCCACTTTACCCAGCGCAAAGCGCTGATTATCCATCAAAAAGACCCCGTTATAACCCGGGCTCTAGTCCAGGCAGGATATGCCGACCTGCTGGACGAACATGGAAAGACGGTAAGGGATGGCAAGAGCGAGGGAATGGTAATCGGCTTGCTGGTAGCCATGCTGATGGGAAAAGAATATGTCGGTTTTGTTGATGCCGACAACTACTTCCCGGGGTCAGTGTGGGAATACGTGAGGTGCTACGCCGCCGGCTTCAGCATCGCACAGTCGCCATATACGATGGTCAGGATTCTGTGGCGGTACAAACCGAAGACATCAGGCGAAGTCTACTTTCGAAAATGGGGGCGGGTATCAGAAACAACAAATAAATGCATGAACTCTTTAATTTCAGCCAAAACCGGCTTTGAAACCGACATCATCAAGACCGCCAATGCCGGCGAACACGCCATGAGCATGAAGCTGGCACAAATACTCCCCTATGCCTCAGGCTACGCCGTCGAACCGCAGGAAATCATCTCCCTGTGTGAAGATTATGGTGGGGTACTGCCCACCGCCAACCAGAAGGTGGCCAGAGACGGGATAGAGATATTCCAGATAGAAAGCAGAAACCCTCACTTTCATGAGGAAAAGGGTACCGAACATCTGCGGAAGATGCTGCTCCAGGGACTCAGCACTATCTACCAGTCACCCCTTTGTGACGACGAGACAAAGCGGATGATTACCCGGGAATTGGTAGTCCAGCGAGCCTTAAAACGGGGTGAGGTGCCAGCCAGGCCCCACATCAACCGCCCCCCCCACGAGGTAAATATCAAGGGCTTCATCGACTTCATGGCGGAACGTCTTGACTCCTATTCAGCACTGAAGGAGGAGTAATGGCAGGCCATTCCCCCCAGCCAAGGCTCATCGTTTTCGATATGGACGGCACCCTCACTACCGACCGGCTTATTTTCAGGCTGGCTCATAGATTCGGCTTTGAGACGGAGCTGGAGAAAATAATGTCAGCCGGCATCCCGGAGTATGAAAAGACGAAACGCATCGCCCCTTTACTAAAAGGGATAACACCTGAAGAGCTTACCAGTACCTTTGACCAGATTCCGCTCTCCCCCGGTGTCCCGGAGACAGTGGCGGAACTCAAGAAACAGGGACACATCCTGGCTATTATCAGCGACAGTTACACCATAGCCACCGGCCGCCTGAAGAAAAGACTGGGTTTCGACCATGCAATCGCCAATAAACTTGTCGTCAGGGAAGGGAAGATAACCGGGGAAGTAGAGATGCCATTAAACTGGTCAAGCGATACCGCCGGCTGTCTGAAACACTCGGTATGCAAGCTGAACGCCCTCCTCGGACTCTCAGAGGAGACGGGAATACCACTGGAAAGGACCGTAGCCATTGGCGACAATACCGCCGATATCTGTATGCTCAAGCGGGCCGGCCTCGGTATCGCCTTTAATCCCAAAACCAGGATGGTGAGTGAAAGCGCCGATATCACTCTCAATAACGA
>JAUWPF010000002.1 GCA_030611745.1 Chloroflexota bacterium
TGTATCTCATCCAGATAACCCTGCAGAATGAGTGCCGCGGCGACAGCGTCATCCCTGACTCTCCTCCTTGATTTCCCGGCGGCAGCTTCCCGCATCAGGCGTCTCGCTGATACCGTGGTCAAACGTTCATCTCTGAACTCTACCGGGGCGTGGGTCTGGTTGCGCAGCTCCTGAGTAAAGGACTTCACCTTCTCCGCCTGCCTCCCGATGCTGCCATCCATAGAGCGAGGTAACCCGACGATGACCCGCCCTACCTGATGCTGGTGAATAATACCCGTAATAGCCTCCACATCGGTACTATCACCACTACGCTCAATGATGGTGAGGGGACTGGCCAGTATCCCTTCCGGGTCACTGAGTGCCACCCCGATTCTCTTATCGCCAATATCAAGACCCAGACGGCGCGTCTTATACCTCCCGACAACCTGACTTAAAACGCCCTTATATTAAACCCCTGACCAATCTGAGGGCTTCGTCCAGCTTATCTTTGTTCTTACCACCGGCCTGGGCTAGAGTAGCTTTGCCTCCCCCACCACCACCAGCCACTCTGGCCACCTGCTTTACTATCTCTCCCGCATGATAACCCTTGGCGACCAGGTCCGGGGTCACCGCTGCCAAGAAAACCGGCCTACCCTCAGTAACTGTGCCCAGAACTATCACGGCGCTCCCCAGCTTCTCTCTAAGCAGGTCACCCATCTCCCGTAAGGCCTCCATCGGGGAAGATGGCACCCTGGAGACCAGCACCGTTACTCCACCTATTACCTCCGCCCGGGTTAGCAAGGCTTCAGCCCTAATCCTCGCCAGCTCACTTTCCAGGCCTTGAGCTCGCTTACGTTCCATATCCAGTTCACTGGCTGTACTGGCAACCCTGTCGCCGACATTCTCTAACGAAGTCCCCAGAGACTCCGCAATCGCTTGCAGAAGAGAAAGGCGCCGGTCAACAAACTCCTCGGCCCCCCTCCCGGTAACCGCCTCGATACGCCGCAACCCGGAACCGATGCCGCTCTCGCCAGCAATCTGAAATAGTCCTATCTCACCGGTCAAGGCAACATGGGTACCACCGCACAACTCAGCGCTGAGCGGCGGCTCACCAATTTTAACCACCCGGACGGTATCGCCATACTTTTCCTCAAAGAGGGCTATCGCCCCTTCCGCTACCGCCTTTTTATAGGGGACTTCCTCATCATACACCGCCAGGTTAGAGCGGATTTTCTCATTGACGATATGGCTTACCCTATCAATTTCCTCCCCGGTCATCGCCGTAAGGTGAGAAAAGTCGAATCTAAGCCGCTCCGGAGTCACCAGTGACCCGTGCTGCTGAACATGCCCCCCCAGGACCTCTCTCAGGGCAAACTGGAGCAGGTGAGTAGCGGTGTGATTGCGGGCAATATCAAGCCGGCGCTCCTTATCTACCCCGGCATTAACCGCATCGCCTACCGCCAGGCTGCCTCCGGTAACATGGCCCTGGTGCACAATAATATCCGGCACCGCTCGTACAGTATCGGTAACGACGAAATGCCCCGAGGAACTGTATATTTCACCGGTATCACCAACCTGTCCCCCCATCTCCCCATAGAATGGCGTTGCCTCCAGAACCAGGCTCGCCTCCTGTCCTTCTGACACCGCGCTTACAGACTCCCCGTCAACCAGGAGGCCAGTGATTTTAGACCCATATTCAAGACTATGATAACCCACGAAAGGCGTTGCCTCGATATTAAGCTGGTCGTAGGCAGTGGTTACCTCTTTTTCAGCCAACCCGAACTTATGACTGGCCTTGGCCCGCTCCCGCTGCTTTCCCATCTCCCTTTCAAAGCCGCTCAGGTCTATGGAAAGACCGCGCTCAGCCGCAACCTCTTGAGTCAGCTCCACCGGAAAGCCATAGGTATCATATAGCCTGAACACCTCTTTGCCCGATATTATATTCTTCCCCTTGCTGGCTGCCTTCCCCACGATACCATCCAGCAGTTCCAGCCCGGTACTGAGGGTCTCCCCAAATTTAGCTACCTCGAACTCAATAACCTGGATAATGAAGCCCTGCCTCTGGACAATCTCGGGATAGATATGCCCCAACTGCTCAATGGTGGCTCTGGCGGTCGCAGCGAGAAATGGCTTATCCCTGCCCAACCTCCTGCCAAACAGCGAGGCACGCCGCAGCAGCCGGCGCAGTACATAGCCCCGCCCCTCATTACCGGGAATCACCCCGTCAGCAACAAGAAAGGCAATCCCCCGGCCATGCTCGGCTATTATCCGCATCGCTTTATCCGTACCAGCATCCAGGCCATATTTAATTCCCGTCAGCTCGGAGATGCGTTCCAGCAAGGGAATAAACAGGTCAGTTTCATAGACACTGGACTTACCCTGGACTACGGCGGCGGTCCTCTCCAGCCCCATACCGGTATCAATATTAGGCTTCGGTAATAAAGTGCGGTGCCCGCCCCTGTCCTGGTCATACCGGGCAAATACCAGGTTCCAGATTTCGGAGAAACGACCACACGAGCAGTTCGGGCCACAGGACACCTTCCCACAGCCAAACTCTGCACCGAAATCATAGTGAATCTCACTGCAGGGCCCACAGGGGCCAGAGTCACCAGCCGGTCCCCAGAAGTTATCTTCCTCTCCAAATCTCACTATTCTTTTCTCAGGAACGCCGACCTGCCGCCAGATGCGGAACGACTCATCGTCATCGAGGAAAATGGTCACCCACAGACGCTCCGGTGAAAGCCCCAGGTCCCGGGTGACAAACTCATGAGCCCAGTAAATAGCCTCCTCCTTGAAATAGTCACCGACACTCAAGTTGCCCAGCATCTCAAAAAAGGTAAGGTGAGTTGAGTCACCTACCAATTCAACATCGGTGGTGCGGAAGCACTTCTGACATGATGCCAGACGGCGGCCTGGCGGCACGGCTTCACCCAGGAAGTAAGGCTTGACCTGCACCATTCCCGCCGTGGTGAGGAGGAGAGTGGGGTCGCCATAAGGTACCAGAGGGGAACCGGGAATGACTTTATGCCCCTTTTCGCTAAAGAAACTCAGAAACGCTGCCCGAAGCTCATCGCTAGTCACTTACTCTCTCCTTACCAGCCTGCCTGTGCCAGAAGTCATTTACATAAGATTTTAGTGTAAGATACACTGACTGTCAATGAAGCGGTTGTTGCGGGGCAGGATTACGGGCAGGTTCTGCTTAAAGAAGCTGCCGCAGATACTCCCTCAGCTCCTGGCCAATATCGGGGTCTCTCAGCGCAAAGGAAGCTGTTGCCTTCAGCCAGCCGATGGGAGTGCCGACATCATACCGCGCCCCTTCAAACTCGCCGGCATATATCGCCTGCCCTTTTAACAACAGCCGGAGAGCGTCCGTAAGCTGAATCTCCTGATTTTTGCCCCGCGGAGTAGCTTCAAGGGCATCAAATATCTGGGGCATAAGGATATACCTGCCCACCACTCCCAGGTCAGATGGCGCTTCCTCCGGCTCCGGCTTCTCAACAAGGTCCAACACCTGATAGACACCACCCGAGACCTCACGCGGCTCAATAATGCCATACTTTACCGTGTCCTCACGACTGACCCGCTCCACGGCAACAACGTTAGTACCGTAGCGCTCATAGATGTCCAGCATCTGTTTTAAGGCAGGCACCCTGCTATCAATAATATCATCAGGCAGCAGCACCGCAAATGGTTCCTCACCAACAACATCCCTGGCGGTCAGAATGGCATGACCAAGACCCATCTGCTCCTTTTGCCTGACATAGCAGATGTTGACCAGACCGGACAGGTCCCGCATTTCCTCGAGAAGCCTGATTTCCCCTTTCTGCTCCAGAAAATATTCCAGTTCGAAAGAGCGGTCGAAGTAGTCCTCGAGCGCCCGCTTGCCCAGGGCAGTTATTAAAATAATCTGCTCAATGCCAGAGGCAATCACCTCTTCTACGGAGTATTGAATTAAAGGTTTATTTACCAGCGGGAGCATCTCCTTGGGTTGAGCCTTCGTAACCGGCAGAAACCTTGTTCCCCAACCGGCAGCTGTAATAACCGCTTTACGGACCTTCATCCCGTTTCTCCCCTCCAATCCTGCTCCCGGGCAAAGACAGCCGCCCCCAGCACCCCGGCGCTATCACCGAGCCGGGCAGGAACTATGCGCACCGCCCGAGCCGGTAACGAGAAGGCCCGTTCCTTTACCACCTGCCGAGCCGGTCCCAGCAAAAGGCCCCCCATCTGTGCCATCCCGCCGCCGACGATAATCATCTCCGGATTAAAGATATTAACCAGGTTCACCATCCCCACCCCCAGAAATCCGGCCGCCCTCGAGATAACCTCCAGGGCTAACCGGTCACCCTCCCGAGCCGCCACCCCGACTGTTTCAGCAGTGATATCTTCTATCTTCCCCTCTACCATCCCGGCAAGAGAAGACCCCTCCCCAGAGCTAATACGCCTTATTGCCTCTTTAGCCACTGCCGTGCCCGAGGCCAGCGTTTCCAGACAGCCGATATTGCCGCAGTTACACCTCGGCCCGTTAATATCAACGGTCGTATGCCCTATCTCCCCGGCAGTGCCACAGACACCGGTGTACAACCTATCATTAACGATAATGCCGCCACCGATGCCGGTGCTCACCGTAAGATAAATGAGATTTTTCACTCCTCTCCCCGCGCCAAAACGGTGCTCCCCCAGAGCCGCGGCACTGGCATCATTAATCAGGAAAGTCCCAACGCCGTATTTCTCCCTGACAATATCCCGTAACGGAATATTATTCCAGCCGGGAAGATTCGGGGAGGCGGTCACCATTCCCTTCTCAAAATCTACTGCCCCGGCAGCGGCAATGCTTATGCTATGGAGCCCGGAGGGAGCTACACCTTCCAGGCCGAGCAGGTGCTCTATGGCCGAAAGTATCCGGTTTACCACCGGCTGTGGTCCCTCATCAGCCAGGGTGGGGCACTGCTCCCGGGCTATCACCCGGCCCTTCTTAGAAATAATAGCGCTCGCTATCTTGGTGCCACCCAGGTCAATGGCCAGAACCGGCAATGCTGAATCTTCGCTCTTGTGCATCATAAATATCGCATGGGCCCAACCCCATTATAGGCGAAGGGCTTCCAACCTGTCGAGCCTGCCGGCGTTTGTCAGGCCTTTAGCCACCGCGCCCTGCGGATAAGCAGGAGGAGGGTAACAGCCAGCACGATTATGCCTATTACCTGGGCCTGGTGTAAGCCAAAGAGAAACGGTGTTCCCGCACGCAGGAAGCCAATGCCAAACCGCCACAGCGAGTATAGAGTAAGGTAGACAAGAAACAGTGAGCCTTCAGGCTCAAGCCGCCCCCGCAGCCATAGCAACACCCCGAAGATGATAAGGCAGACTATAATCTCATAAATCTGGGTCGGGTGAACCGCTATTCCCAGAGGAGCATAGCTATCGGGATGGGTATAGACAACCCCCCAGGGCAGGGAAGTCGCTACCCCGTAGCAACAGCCATTTATGGTGCAGCCGACCCTGCCCACTGCCTGGGCCAGGATGGTAGCCGGTGCCAGCAGGTCGGCAAAATAGCCAAACCTAAAGTCGCCAAACCTGCTGTAAACCCAGATACCAATAACAGCCCCCAAAACAGCACCATAGATAGTGAGACCGGCACCACTGACAATCAGCCCCGGGTCCTGGAAGTAATAGTCCCACCGGTCAATAACATGAAGCAATTTTGATACTACCACCCCGGAGGGAACACCAACCAGCGCCGCGGTAATGATATTATCATAGGAAAGTTGAGCCCCCTTCCTTACCTCCCGCACCATCCACAGGATTATCACCAGTATCGCCAGGGCAACCATTATGCCATACCACCTGACACTCACCGCGCCTATGGTAAGGGCTACCGGGTCCATGCTTATAGTAATCATCGCTCCTCCAATCTTACGAGCACAGCGCCTGGACAAAGCTCTCCGCATCAAAAAGGGCCAGGTCTTCCAGCTTCTCCCCGACGCCGACAAACTGAATTGGTATCTTCAGCTCATCACAGATAGCCAGTACGATTCCCCCCTTAGCAGTGCCGTCCAGCTTGGACAAAAAAATACCGCTTACCGCTACCGCCTCGGTGAAGTATCTCGCCTGAGTCAAGCCGTTCTGCCCGGTGGTGGCATCAAGCACCAGTATTACCTCATGAGGTGCCGCATTATCAACCCTGGATGCCACCCGCCTGAGCTTTTTGAGTTCTTCCATCAGGTTAAATTTAGTATGCAGTCTGCCCGCCGTATCGATAATTACCTCGTGAGCACCGCGGCTGCGTGCCGCTTCCAGGGCATCAAACACCACTGCCCCCGGGTCAGCCCCCGGCCGGTGAGCAACAACATCCACCCCCACCTTCTCACCCCAGTACTTAAGCTGGTCAATCGCAGCGGCCCTGAAGGTATCAGCCGCCGCCAGTATCACCTTCCTGCCTTCCCTTTTCGACCTGTAGGCCAGTTTAGCAATAGACGTGGTCTTACCACAACCGTTGACACCAACCACCAGAATGACTTTTGGCAGGGCTTCACCACCCGGTACCGGCCCAGCCTCAAGCTTCAGCATACCGACCATCTCCGCCTCCAGCGCCGCCCGTACCAGCAAGCCCTGGCTAATCTTCTCCTCCCTGACCCTCTGCTTTACCTTTTGCACGAGCCCCTCCGTGGTAGCAACCCCGACATCAGCTGAAATAAGGAGCTCCTCAAGCTCACCCCAAACCCCATCATCAATCGCCGGCCGGTCAAACAACCGCGCTACCCGGTCGAACCAGATATCACGGCTGCGCTTGAGTCCCTGTTTAATGAGATTATCCGGCAACCTTACCCCCTTTTATAGTCCCCTAACCGTCCCCGAGCAGCCCCTCGAGCAGCACCCGGGCTGCCTTTTTATCCAGCGGCTTATTATTATTGCCACATTTGGGTGATTGAATGCAACCGGGACAGCCATCCTGACACGGGCATTCCGCGACTACCTTCAGCGTTGCCTCCCATAGCTGCTCCACCAGCGCGAAGCCCTTCTCAGCAATACCGATGCCACCGGGGTGAGCATCGTAGATGAATATCTGGGCCCTTCCCGTATCGGGGTGGAACGGGGTGGACACACCACCAATATCGTTGCGGTCACACAACGCAAACAGGGGAAGAATTGAAATAGCGGCGTGCTCCGCACCGTGCAGTCCTCCGGCAAGGTCAAATTGCTCCCCGGTCAACCGGGAGGCAAGCCCCTCCGGCAGGTCAAACCACAGGGCAATGGTAGGAAAGCGCCGGGGCGGCAGGTCAAGGGCCTCTTCGCCAATCACCTCCTCGGTAAACTGTGCCTTTTTCGTAAACCCGACCACGGTAGTGGTAACCTCTACCTCCCCCAGATATACCCTCGTCTGGCGGCAGCTTTTAGCACAGAGTACCCTCATGACACGCAAATCGGTAATCTCCCTGGCCTGAGTATAGTATGCAGCCGTGGTTGGCTCAGCACAGGCGGTGTGGTTGGCCAGGTCAAGCTCGGTGATAAGATAGGACTCCCCCTGGTGAAGGTAAATAGCCCCGGGATGTATCTGGAAAAAGGCAGCACCTTCCTCAACCGTCTCCAGTAAAGAGCCGGTTGAGACATCAATAAGAGCAAAATTCTCCCCCGAGGTGGAACGAATATTGATACCCCGAGCCGGGGGGGCGATAGCCGCCGAAAGATACCACCTGCTGCCCCACTGCCTCATAATGCCCTGTCTCTCAAGCTCTGTCCGCTCCCGGCTTAAGGCAGGACCGAAAAACTCCTCATCGGCACCGGTCAGCGGCAGCTCCCAGGCAGCACACAGGAGATGCCCCCTCAAGATATAGGGGTTATCCGGGTTTACCAGGGCATTCTCAACCCCCTTCCGAAAAAAGAAGTCAGGGTGATGCATAAGATACTGGTCGAGAGGATTATCCAGAGCAATCAGAAAACTTAAGGAGACTTCCCCGCTCCGACCGCTTCTCCCCGCCTGCTGCCAGGTAGAGGCAATACTCCCCGGGTAGCCGGTAAGCACTGTTGCTTCAAGGCCACCAACGTCTATCCCCAGCTCTAAAGCGGTCGTAGCGACCACTCCTGAAAGTTGCCCTGAAAACAGTTCCCGCTCTATCCGCCGGCGTTCCTCGGGCAGATAGCCCGCCCGATAAGGCTTGATTTTCCCGGCCAGCCCTGAGCCGGCTTCATCCAGGCGCCGCCTGGAATAGGTATAAATAAGCTCCGTCAGCCGGCGGGAGCGGGCAAAGGTAAGGGTGCGAATATCCTGACTCACCAGTCCCGTAAATAAAACGGCAGCCTCACTGCTGGCACTGCGGCGGACACCCCTCGCTTTATCTATGAGCGGCGGATTCCAGAAAACAAACTCCTTTCCCCCATGAGGAGACCCGTCACCGCTAACAACACTAAAGGGCAGACCCACCAGCCTCCCGGCATGCTCCCCGGGGTTAGCCAGGGTAGCGGAACAGCAGATGAACTGAGGACTTGAGCCATAAAGACGGCAGAGGCGGCGCAGGCGGCGCAGCACCCCGGCGACATGAGAGCCAAAGATACCCCGGTAGGTGTGGGCTTCATCCACTACCACGTACCTCAGGTGCCTGAGCAGCCCCGACCATGCCCGGTGATTGGGAAGGATACCAACATGGAGCATATCGGGGTTAGTAAGTATTATTCGGGCTCGTTTTTTTATCTCCGCCCGCTCATCATAGGGGGTATCCCCGTCAAAAGTAGCGAATTCACCCCTTTTAAGGAGACCGGGGCAAAAGAGCTCATCAAGACCACGAAGCTGGTCCTGAGCCAGAGCCTTGGTCGGGAAAAGATAGAGGGCACGGCTGCGGGGCTCGGTTACCATCGCCTCAAGCACCGCGATGTTGTAGCACAGGGTCTTGCCGCTGGCACTCGAGGTTGACACCACCACATTACTGCCCTGCCGGGCGTAATTTACGGCCTCGGCCTGGTGAGAATAAAGAGGTAGTAAGCCATGCTCCCTGAGGCAACCCTCAAGACTGGCCTCCAACGGGCTGATGAGCTTGCCGTATTCAGCCTTACGGGGAGGGATGTGCTCAATATGAGCAACCTGGCCTGAGTAGCCAGGCTGAGCAGTCAAATAGTGGAGGAAAGCAGCCGGCTCCATTACGGGCTCTCTTCATCAAACGGGCAGGAGTTCAATTTCATAATCAAGCAACTCAACTTCAAACCGGCCGTTAGCAATGAAGTCCACCACCTTTGACAGCACCTGGTTGGTAAAGCGTCCATCATTGCTGACGCAACAAACCCCCAGCGTAGCCAGCTGCCACAAGTCGTGGTCATCAACCTCAGCCACAGAGACATTGAATTTGTTGCTAATCCGGGAGGTAATGGACTTTAATACCCGCCTCTTACCCTTAAGGGACAGGTTTTCAGGTAAACGAAGCCTAATTTTGCATACCCCGACATTCATCGCCCACCGTTTTTATACTATAACTTGCCCTGCCCTACCAGGTCAAGGACACCAAAAATTTACACTCACCCCGGCTTATGCTATAATTTCTTGACTTGATTCAACGCTTGACAAACAACTCAAGAATGTATCTACTATCAATGGACAGGAGTACAAGTTGGAAGAAAAAAAGACAGAAACTATAAATAAATTCGGGCGTCACGAGGGAGATACCGGTTCGACCGAGGTACAGGTAGCCCTGCTCACCAAGAGGATAAACCAGCTGACCGAGCACATGGTAGCTAACCGGCATGATTATCACACCGAGCGGGGTTTACTCAAGCTTGTCGGACAGAGAAAAAGGCTCCTCAGTTACCTGTCCAAATGTGACGTGAAACGGTATCACAGTCTGATTGCCGAGCTCGGGCTGCGTAAGTAATATTCCCCGGAAAGGAGATTCCCTTTGTTAACATCCCAGTCATTTGAATGTAAAGTCGGAGGTAGAAAGCTCATCATAGATACCGGAAAGCTTGCCGGACAGGCAGGTGGAGCGGTAACCCTCCGCTATGGAGACACCGCAGTGCTGGTCACCGCATGTTCTGCCAGCGAGCCGCGAGAGGGCGTGGATTTTCTGCCGCTGACCATCGACTACGAGGAAAGACTATACGCCGCAGGCAAAATCCCTGGCGGCTTCATCAGGAGGGAGGGACGCCCCAGCCAGGAGGCAACCCTGGCCATGCGGCTTACCGACCGCCCCCTGCGCCCCCTTCTACCCAAGGCATGGCGTAATGATATCCAGGTTATAATTACCGTTCTTTCCGTTGACCACGAAAACGACCCTGATATCCTGGCAGTCATCGGCGGCTCAACGGCGCTCTCAATATCAGAGGTGCCATTTAAGGACCCGGTAAGCGCCGTCCACGTCGGCTACATTAACAATGAGCTTATCTTAAACCCAACGTTAGCCGAGCTTGAAGAGAGCCAGCTTGACTTAATCGTCGCCAGTACCAGGCAGGCAATAGTAATGCTTGAGGCAGGAGCCCGGGAGGTCTCAGATGATATTATTGTCCGGGCAATCAGGCTGGGGCACGAGGCAAACCAGCCCATTATTGAGCTCCAGGAGCAACTAAAGAAGGCCTGGGGAAAGCCCAAGCTTGAAGCCCCGGTTAGTGAACCCGACCCCGAAGTCATCTCCGCCGTTTCATCAATGCTCAAGGGCAGGCTTGACCAGGCCCTGAGTCAACCGGAGAAGTTACACCGCGAGCAGGCACTTGATGACCTGGGGAAAGAACTCGTAGGGAACTTAAATGAGTCATTCGCTGAAAAAGATATCCTGTCCGCCTTTGAGACAGGGCTCAGGGATAAAATAAGGGGTAACATCCTCAACAAAGCCCAGCGCATTGATGGACGCGGCCTGAAAGATGTTCGGCCCATCAGCTGTGAAACAGGACTTTTACCCCGCACCCATGGCTCAGCCCTGTTCGCCAGGGGGCAAACCCAGGTGCTGACCATTACTACCCTGGGCTCGGTAGGTAAGGAACAGCGACTTGATGGGCTGGGAATAGAGGAGAGCAAGCGCTTCATCCACCATTACAATTTCCCGCCCTTCTCCAGCGGTGAGGTAAAACGCATCGGGACACCTAACCGCCGCGAAATAGGACACGGCGCCCTTGCGGAGCGGGCGCTTGCCCCGGTACTCCCCCATGATGAAGATTTTCCCTACACCATTCGCCTTGTTTCAGAAGTGCTAAGCTCCAGCGGCAGCACGTCCATGGCCAGTGTCTGCGCCTCGAGCCTGTCGCTAATGGATGCCGGAGTGCCGATAAAGACCGCCGTAGCCGGAGTTGCCATGGGCCTGGTTACCGGTGATAACGGTAAATACGCTGTCCTGACCGATATTGCAGGCATCGAGGACGCCCATGGCGACATGGACTTCAAGGTAGCCGGAACCACTAATGGGATTACCGCCCTGCAGATGGATACCAAGCTTAAGGGCGTCAGTGTGGAAGTCCTGGAACAGGCACTAAGGGAGGCCGGTGAGGCACGCCGGTCCATCCTGGAAATAATGGGGCAGAGCCTGAGTTCCAGCCGCTCCGAACTCAGCCCCTACGCGCCCCGAATGTACAAGATAACGATTAACCCCGATAAGATTGGAAGTGTAATCGGCACCGGAGGTAAAACCATCAGGTCAATTATTGATGAGACCAAGACCAGCATCGATATTGACAATGACGGCACGGTGATTATCGGCTCACCCGATGAGCAGTCAGCCCGCAAAGCCATGGAAATCATCGAAGGCCTCACCAAGGACATCGAGGTCGGCAGTATCTACACGGGAAAGGTAACCCGTATCCTCAACTTTGGTGCCATGGTAGAAATTTTACCCGGCAAAGAGGGTATGGTTCACATCAGTGAACTGGCTGAATACCGGGTAGCCAGAGTGGAGGATGTAGTCAAGATCGGCGATGAAATTACGGTTAAGGTAATCGATATTGACAACATGGGGAGGACAAACCTGTCACGGCGAGCCCTACTTGAAAAAGAAACCACGGTAAGAAATTCCCCATCAGGTAACCGCCCATTCCAAAAGCAACGTGAGTCTCGCCCTCCACAGTACCCCCACCCCCCTGGAGACAGGTAGTATCATCAAAATAAAGGGCACTGATATAGCCGGGATGAAAGCCAAGCAAAATACCCGGCAAGCGGAACCAAGCCATGAAGCCAGTTAGAGTAATCGTAAACGGTGCCCTGGGTAGAATGGGGCAGGAGGTAATTAGTGCCCTCTGCCACGAACCTGAAACACAGCCGGTAGGTGCCGTGGAACTGAAAGCCTCCCCGGACTACCTTGAGCTGCCCGATGGCTCTGGCACCATACCCCTCTCTTCCGACCTGGAATACATCCTTCACCTTACCAAGCCTGAAGTAATGGTAGATTTCACTACCGCCCGGGCTACCATGCCCGCGGTACGTACCGCCACCAAACACGGCGTCAACCTGGTGATAGGGACTACCGGCTTAACCGCCGACGAAACCGCTGAAATTGACCGCCTGGTGACAGCCCATAAGGTCGGGGCAGTAGTAGCCCCAAACTTCGCTCTGGGCGCAGTGCTCATGATACACCTAGCCATGATAGCAGCTAAATACCTTGACTGTGCCGAAATCATAGAACTGCATCACCCGCAGAAGATTGATGCCCCCTCGGGAACGGCTCTGTCCACGGCCAGAGCCATGCTGGCCGCTAAAGGCAAACCATTCACCCAGGCTCCCCTGGGTGAAGCCTCACCCAGCCGGGGGCAGCAGCTTGAAGGCATCGCCATTCACAGCGTGCGGCTCCCGGGCCTCCTGGCTCACCAGGAGGTACTGCTGGGGGGACCGGGACAGACACTGAGCATCAGACACGATACCATCAGCCGGCAGTGCTATATGCCGGGTGTCATGCTGGCCATCAAGGAAGTAGTCAAACATCGGGGTCTAATTTACGGCCTCGACACCCTGCTCGGTCTACAGGAGGAACAATGAAGGAAGCCAGAGTGGCCATTGTCGGTGCCACCGGGCTGGTGGGACAGGAATTTATCAAGGTGCTGGAGCAGCGTAACTTCCCCGCGGCTTCAATCCGCCTTTTAGCCTCGGAACGCTCTTCAGGGAAGAGGTTGTTTGTTAATCACCAGGAGGTTGAAGTCGAAGAGACGACTCCCGACTCATTCAAGGAAACAGACATTGCCCTGTTTTCCGCCGGTGCCGAGATCAGCCACCACTTTTCACCTATAGCCGCTCAAGCAGGCGCCGTGGTTGTTGATAATAGCTCCGCCTTTAGAATGGAACCCAGGGTCCCCCTGGTAGTACCGGAAGTCAATCCCGAGGATATCAAATGGCATAAGGGAATTATCGCCAATCCTAACTGCTCTACCATTCAAATGGTAGTGGCCCTGTACCCGCTGCACAAGGTCAATCCCATCAAGCGTATTATCGTTGATACCTACCAGGCGGTGTCAGGCACCGGTTCCGCGGCAGTGGATGAGCTAACTACACAAGCAAGACAGGTACTGGACGGGCAAAACACTACCCCCCACGTCTATCCCCACCAGATTGCCTTTAACACCCTGCCAGAGATTGATGTCTTTCTGGACAATGGCTACACCAAAGAAGAATGGAAAATGGTCGAAGAAACGAAAAAGATAATGCACGCCGATAACATAGCCATTTCAGCTACCTGCGTTCGGGTACCGGTGTTTATCGGGCACAGTGAAGCGGTTACCGTAGAATTCTCCCGGCCGATGCTCCCTGACGAGGCTCAGCGTATCCTCGCCCAGGCACCCGGAGTCAAGGTACTGGACGATACTGCCATCAGTCTCTATCCCCAGCCGTGGTCGGCTGCCGGCACTGATGAAGTCTTTGTGGGGCGGATTCGCAAGGATTCATCTCACCCCAACGGCCTGGTTATGTGGATTGTCGCCGACAACCTGCGTAAGGGGGCAGCCTTAAACACCGTCCAGATTGCCGAGGAAGTGATTAAGCGAGGGTGGCTCCACCCCGGAGGGTAAGAAAATGGAAAAGGTGGGACGATTAATTACCGCCATGGCAACCCCGTTTAACCAGGAAGGGGCGGTTAATTACGAGCAGGCAAAGAGACTCGCCCTCGCCCTGCTCAACTCAGGCAGCGACGGGTTGGTAATCTCAGGGACAACCGGCGAATCTCCCACCCTCACCCGGGAGGAAAAGCTGCGCTTATTCTCTAAGGTCAAATCAGCCACAGGTAACCGGGGAACAGTAATCGCCGGCACCGGTAGCAACAGCACCTCCCAGAGCCTGGAACTAACCAGGGAAGCGGAGAAAACCGGGGTTGACGCCTGCCTGCTGGTAGTCCCCTACTACAACAAGCCTACGCAGGAGGGCCTCTACCAGCACTTCAAGGCCATCGCTAACGGGACCAGTTTACCCTGCATCCTCTATAACGTGCCATCACGCACCGTTACCAGCCTGTCAGCCGACACCACTATCAGGTTAAGCCAGATAGATAACATCATCGGGGTAAAGGAGGCAAGCTCCAATCTGGGTCAAATTGCCCGGATTATTGACAACACAAAAAGTGACTTCTTGGTATGGAGTGGTAATGACGGTGATACCCTACCGATAATGGCCTTAGGGGGCTACGGCCTCATCAGCGTCGCCTCTCACCTGGTCGGTAACCAGCTTAAGGAAATGATTAACGCCATGACCAATGGCAGGATAGGCCAGGCCGCTAAAATCCACCACCACCTTCTACCCTTAATTGACGCCCTGTTTGTAATATCCAACCCCGTCCCGGTCAAATATGCCCTGAACCATATCGGCTTTGATGTCGGGAAACCACGCCTGCCGCTCACCGAACCTGACGAAAAAACAGCCTCCCTCATCAGGGAGACCCTCAAAGGTTACCAAACTGACCTGCCGCTGGGCTAAAGGATAGGCTTCTTCAAGATGGTCTGCTCCCGTCCTGCTCCCACAGAAACGAGATTGACCGGGCACGAGATGAGCTCTTCTAACCTTGCTAGATACTGGCGGGCTTCAAACGGCAACTGCTCGTACCGCCGGATATCACTGGTCGGAGTCTGCCAGCCGGGCAGCTCTTCATAGACAGGCTCACACCTGGCCAGGGCAGTAACACTGGGCGGGAAGTAATTAATAGTCTCGCCATCCCCTCTGTAGCCAATACATATCTTCAAATGAGGCAAAACGTCAAGGATGTCGAGGCGAGTGATTGCTACCCCGGTAAATCCATTAATTCGGGCGCTAAAACGAGCGGCAACGCCATCAAACCAACCACAGCGGCGCGGCCTGCCCGTAGTAGTCCCATACTCATGAGCCCGTTCCCGAAGCAGGTCACCGGTCTCATCTTCCAGCTCGGTAGGCATCGGACCACTGCCAACCCTGGTGCAATAAGCCTTAAAAACACCCACAACGCGACTTATCCGGCCGGGACCAAGTCCGGCCCCCAAACAGCTTCCTCCCGCCAGCGGTGAAGAAGAGGTAGTATAAGGATAGGTGCCAAAATCAGGGTCAAGCAAAGCCCCCTGGGCTCCCTCCAGTAAAACCAGCTCCTCCCGGTTAAGCGCTTCCTCCACCATCACAGTCGTTTCCCGAATACAAGGCGCCAGGCGCTCCCCGTAATGGTGGTACTGATTGTAAATCTCATCTGCCGATAAAGGGCTTTCCCCATAAACCCCGGTCAGGATAGCGTTCTTGTAAGCAAGGACAAGCTGGAGCCGCTCCCAAAACAGCTCCCTGTCCAGGAGGTCACCTGTCCTGATACCCAACCTGGCCACCTTATCAGCAAAAGCCGGACCGATACCCTTGAGGGTTGTCCCCAACGCTTTCTTACCCCGCCACCTCTCTTCCAGCCCATCGAGCAGGGTATGATACGGCATAATCAAATGAGCACGGTCACTGATAAACAGCCGGCTCGTATCCACGCCACGCCGGTTAAGCTGGTCTACCTCGTCGATTAGCACCGCAGGATTAATCACCACACCGTTACCGATAATACAAGTGGCATGCGGGGAGCAAATGCCCGATGGAATGAGGTGCAATCTGAACTCACCCTGAGAGTTGACCACAGTATGCCCGGCATTATCCCCACCGGAAAAACGGACTACCATGTTCGCCTTCTCAGCCAGCAGGTCAACCACCTTGCCCTTACCCTCGTCTCCCCACTGGGCTCCAATAATAGCTATCGCCGGCATTTTTTCTCCTCTAGACTTGTATCACCCCAAACAGACTAAACGGGGTTTAGCTCTTCCGGTAATAGATTACTCCCTTGCCATATAGTTCTTACCCCAGTAGTGGAGTAAAAACCCGCCACCAACAATCTCAACTACAAGACCAACTACCACCACCCACTCCCAGGCTAACACCCCGAGGACTATTCCCAGTATTATCCACAATACAACCGCCGCCGTCAGCCCAATAAGACTTGTCTCAAACGCCTTGTCAGTCATTACACCTACCTCCTTGACCAGGTCTTCTTAATTTATAACATATAAGCACTGTAAATGAAAAGAGCCAGAGGTTACTTAGCCTGTGTTTGTTGCCTCACACAAAGCAACCGCTGACCCACTGTGATAAAGCTCAGTACCGCGATGACAGTCAGTGCAACAACCAGGGCACCCGCAATGTGGGCCAGCAGAAGCCCCAGCGCCAGCACAATGACCCTCTCCGGCCGGGTAAACAGCCCCACCTGGCACTCCAAGCCCACCGCTTCCGCCCTGGCCCTGATATAACTCACCAGCACCGAACCGAGCAAGGCAACACCAACAAGCAAGATTGACCATTCCTTGATAAACAGGGAAAATAAAACTGACTGCTCTTCCGTAAATAAAAATAATACCAAAATGCTGAGCAGCACCACTGCCTCAGCCAAACGGTCAAGCGTGGAGTCAAGGACAGCACCAAAGCGGCTGACCTGATTGGTATAACGAGCTACCGCCCCATCCAGGATATCAAAAAAACCGCCGGCAAGCATCACGAAACCAGCCGCCAGGAGGTACTGGTTAATAATCAGTGCCGCAGCACCAGCAGTCAACAGGAAACCGAGCCAGGTTATGGCATCAGGCGATACTTTTGACTTCGCCACAAAGCGCGCTACCGGCTGGATAAAATAACCGGCGATATTTCTCCGAACTTCGGATAACCTGACCATTAACTACTTTTTTCCGGGCAACTACCCGAGCCATCCTCTACTGCGCCCCTAAACCGAGAGCGGCACCGCCTTAAACTGCGGATAACGTGCCCTCCACGGTGGCTCGCCAAGCACCCTCATATAATAATTCAAAACCCGCTGCGCAATATGTTCCCAGCTATACTCCTCCGCCTTAAGCCTTCCCCTGGCTCCCATCTGCTGCCGAAGCGCCCCATCACTCAAAAGGCAGACGAGCGCCTGGGCCAACATTTCCTCATTCCTGGGCGGTACGAGTAGTCCGTCAACGCCATGAGCTACTACCCGGGCATAACCATCTATATTGGAGGCAACAATCGGCTTGCCAACAGCCATCGCCTCAAGTAAAACGATACCAAAACTCTCCCACCCCGTAGCCGGCGCACAAAAAACGTCGGCCGCCTTGTAGTACCGGGGCAACTCGTCATAGTCTGCATAGCCAACAAAAACGACGTCCCTGAGGCCGCTGTGTCTTACCTCCCGCTCGTATCCCTTACGCAATCTGGTGCCCGGGCCAACTACGATAAGCCGTGAGTCAGGGACCTCCTGTTGGACCTGGTAAAAAGCCTTGAGCAGATAGTCCAGCCCCTTCCGTCTCTCCAGGCGACCAACAAACAGAACATTGAGCTTACCATCGCAGAACCTGTCAATCGGGGCTACATCAGGAGAAAAATGACTTATGTCAACACCATTAGGGATAACATTGTAGTATCCGGCAAAGTGGCCGGAGGCAAATTCCCGGGCGGGTTTAGACACGGCAATCTTACCATCAAGCCTGCGGAACCACCTCTTCAAAATCCACTTACCCACAGGCTTGGCGAAGTCATACCCTGGCTTGCCCTGCCAGGCGTGAAAGGTACCGATATTTGCTGTCTGTGACAAACGAAGCACGGTAGTGCATAGCATCGGCATTAGCGGCTCATGAAGGTGGACAATATCAAACTTTTCTTCATCAAGCACCGCCTTCACCCGGGATGAGAGCCACGGTGAGATAGTAAGCCGGGCGATAGAACCGCTGGTAGGAATAGGTCGGGGGGTCCCGATAGGTATGAACCTGTCACCAAGGCCGGAGGCAGCTTTGGACGCGGGGGCAACAATCCTTACCTCATGACCCATCCGGGTAAAATAACGCTCAAGGCAGGAGATATGATTGGTAACGCCTCCCGGATAAGCAAAGTCATAAGGGGAGACTAGCGCTATCTTCATTAACTGATGCCTATAACCTTCTCACGAATTCAGCCTGTTTCTGGTTTATCCGCGACAATGAATTCCTCTACCATCTGCCGGGCTGCGTCATCGGTATATTGAACCGGTGGCGACTTCATAAAATAGGCAGACGGAGCCTCCAGCGCCCCCTTCAGTCCGCGGTCCAGGGCAAGTTTGCAGCACCTTAAAGCATCAATAACCACCCCGGCCGAGTTAGGGCTATCCCAAACCTCAAGCTTCAACTCCAGGTCCAGCGGGACATCACCGAAGGTCCGTCCCTCCATCCTGATATGACAGAACTTGCGGTCTTTAAGCCAGGGGACATAATCGCTGGGACCAACATGAATATCATCCGAGGGAAGTTTGTAGTCCAGCTGGGAGGTAACCGAGGTAGTCTTGGATATCTTCTTGGATTCGAGACGCTCCCGTTCCAGCATATTATAGAAGTCAGTGTTACCACCAAAGTTCAACTGATAAGTCCGCTCCAGCTTGACACCACGGTCTCTGAAAAGGCGGGTAAGGACACGATGGACAATAGTAGCCCCTACCTGGGACTTTACATCATCGCCAATAACCGGGAGTCCCTGTTCAGCGAAGCGCTCCTGCCAGTATTTCTCTCTGGCGATAAAAACGGGAATGCAATTAACAAAGCCACAGCCAGCCGCCAGTACCTGCTCAATATACCACTTGGTTGCCTCTTCACTACCCACAGGTAAGTAATTAAGCACCACATCAGTCTTGGTTTCCTTAAGAATACGGACAATATCAGCCGTCTTGCCCGGTGCCTTCTCAATTATCTGAGACAAATACTTGCCCAAGCCGTCATGAGTCATACCCCGGTTAACCTTGACACCAGTGGCCGGTACATCACAAAACCTGAAGGTATTATTGGGGGGAGTGAAGACTGCCTGCTCCAGCTCTTTTCCTACCTTATTCTTATCAATATCAAAGGCAGCCACAAAGTTAATATCGCTTATATGGTAACCACCCAGATTAACATGCATAAGTCCAGGCACAAAGTCAGTCTCTTTCGCCTTCTTATAATAGTAAACGCCCTGCACTAACGACGAGGCACAATTGCCAACCCCTATTATAGCTACATTTATCTTGCCCAAGGCCTAACGCTCCCTCCTTTTCGCAGTACCCGGCTTAGCTCGCCCCCACCAGGATACCCTAACTGCCCCCACCCCCGACCTAACCTTCCTCACAAACCACCACCAGAACAGCCGGACAACTAGAGAACTGTAACCAGAGACTTGCTCACTATATTCCCTGGCCAGCACCCTTATTCACGGCAGTAATTAAGATAGCCCTGCCGGCTATAAAACCCGGGCCACGAGAATATAGACCACATAACTGTCAAGTTAACCATAAGCGGGTTATCTGCACCATACCGGGGGTATGGTGAAAACAGCAACTAATCAACCCTGGCCAATCCTAAATACCTTAGTTCCACATACCGGACAGGTTCCCCGTGTCGCCGGTCTCCCATTTTTCAGCGTAACCTTCTGGGGATTCTTTATCTCTACCTTTTTTCTACACTTAAAACAATACGCTTGCAATTTCTGGTACCTCCTTTTTCGGCACTGGTTGAACTATATTACTATTCCAGGCAAGCTGTCAAGGCCTTCAAACGTCCATCTCACCAGGGACCGGCACACGGTCCTTCCTGAGAGCCACAGAAAACCTTCTCTGGATGCCACTGCCCCGTTTCCTGACTAAAGCCCAGCACACCCAGGAAACAGCCATCTTGAGTATAGGCGCGGCAATAGCCACCAGTGTCATCCCGGCCCCCGACCAGGGAACGCCCGTCCCTTATTTCCCGGGCAGTAGCATCACCGACAATCATAGCCGTCCAGTGCTGAAGTACAATATCTATCGGGTAAACAAAGCGCTGCCAGTAGCCGCAGTGAACAGCATCCTCAAGCCGGGCGGGCGAAATAGCGTCTACTATATCAAAGAGACCGCATCTCGAACGAACCAGACCCCTCAAATTAGCACCGCAACCAAGAACCTGCCCCAGGTCATGAGCCAGCGAGCGGATATAGGTCCCCTTACCACATACCACCTCTATCGCCACCAGCGGCGGCTGAAACTCTATAAGCTCAAGGTGATAAATTTTAGCCGGGCGACTTCTTCTCTCCACCGTGATACCGGAGCGTGCCAGTTGATAAAGTCGCTTACCATGGTACTTCACCGCACTATACATCGGTGGTGTCTGCGATATCACCCCACGGAAGGAAGCAAGTGCCTGCTCAAGCCGCCCCAGGCCAATCCGGGATGGGTCCTTCCGCTGGGTAATCTTACCACTCCCATCATAGGTATCGGTAGCCACTCCCAGTTCAATCTGAGCCCGATAGGTCTTGGTCTGGTCAACCAGAAACTCCGTAATCCGCGTCCCCTGCCCGAGGCAAACCGGCAACACGCCAATGGCTATCGGGTCAAGGGTACCAGCATGCCCGACGCGCCGTTCTCCCGTCAGGCGTTTCACCATAGCAACAATACTGAACGAGGTCACACCCGCGGGCTTATTAATATTCAGTATGCCATCCACGGTCAACCCCTATCCCGGCTGAGGCAGGTCATCGGTGGTCACTTTATCAATGAGTTCCAGGAGGTGAGCCCCTCGCCTGATAGAATCATCCCACTGAAAGCTCAGTTCTGGAATATGTCTTAGCCGCAGACGCTTGGCCAGCTGCCTGCGGAAGAAACCCGAAGCCGAAACCAGCGCGCTCAGAGTCTCCCGTTTTTCCTCTTCACTTCCAATACGGCTGATAAATACCCTGGCATATCTTAAGTCAGGGGAAGTAGAAACCTCGGTTACAGTGACAAAGTTGTCAAGTCGCGGGTCCTTGACCTGGCGTTGTAGTAACTGGCTAATTTCATAGCGGATAACACTATTCACCCGCTCGATACGATACGTCACAACTACCACCCCCTTACGCAACCCACCCGATTACCTGCTAAGCTACTTCCTCGGTGTGAAAAACTTCCACTATATCACCAACCTGAAATTCGCTAAAATCCTTGATGCCCACCCCACACTCAAAACCAGTGGCCACCTCTTTAACATCATCCTTGAACCGCTTCAGGCTGCTGACTGGAGACTCACATAACATTTGCTCCCCTCGCCACACCCGGGCAAAGGCCCCCCGGCCCAGCTTACCCTCGGTAACATAGACACCGGCTGCTTTCCCTACCTTCCCCTTGGAAAAGACCGCCCTCACTTCGGCCCGTCCATCAGTAACCTCCACCAGGGAAGGCTTAAGGATACCTTTCAGCGCCTTTTCCACATCAGCCACCAGATCGTAAATTACATCATAGTAACGGATACTCACCCCCTCCACCTCAGCCAGCCGCCGAGCCCCTGGCTCAGCACTGGTGTTAAAACCAATAACCAGCCCTTTAGAGGCAATAGCCAGCATAACATCACTCTCGCTAATATTACCACTACCACTATGGACAACCCTGACCCGGGCCTCATCCGTTCCCAGCCGTTCCAGAGAAGCCCTTATCGGCTCAATGCTACCCTGAACATCAGCTTTCAAAACGACGTTAAGCTCCTTCACCTCACCGGCACTTATCTGGTCGGAGAGGGTAGTCAGGCTCACCGGTTTTGCCCCCTGCCGCATCTCCCGCTCGCGCTCCTGGATCAGGGAGTGAGCCTGGGTCTCATTAGCTACCGCCATCAGGGTATCTCCCACTTGAGGCACACTACCCAGACCCAGGACTGCTACCGGCGTAGACGGCTCAGCCTTCTTCACCCGCTTGCCCCTGTCATTGAACATCGCCCTTACCCTGCCCCACGTGGTACCAACCACCACCACATCACCAACCTTCAGGCTACCGTTATGAACCAGCACCGTAGCTAACGGCCCCCTGGCTTTGTCCAGTTCAGCTTCAATAACCGTGCCCATTGCTGGTCGAGCCGGGTCCGCCCTGAGATCCTCCACCTCAGCCACCACCAGAACGTTTTCCAATAGCTCAGAGATGCCCTTTTTCTTCTTGGCTGAAATGGGGACACAGACAGTATCGCCCCCCCACTCCTCAATAAGCAGACCGGCATCAGCCAGCTGTTGCTTAACCAGTTCGGGGTTAGCCTCAGGTTTATCTATTTTATTGATAGCCACCACAACAGGCACCCCGGCCGCCCGGGCATGGTCTATGGCTTCCAGAGTCTGGGGCATCACCCCATCATCAGCCGCCACCACCAGAACAGTGATATCGGTCACCTGGGCACCACGAGCCCGCATTGCCGTAAATGCCTCATGGCCCGGGGTATCCAGAAAGGTGATCTTCTGCCCGTTTACTTCTACCTGACAGGCACCAATATGCTGGGTGATTCCCCCCGCTTCGGTAGCCATTACATCAGTCTGCCGGATAGCATCAAGAAGCCGGGTCTTCCCATGATTAACATGTCCCATAACGGTAATTACTGGCGGGCGTGGCCGCAGCTCACCAGTCTCACCGCCCTGAAACATTTGACGCCGTTTAGCCTTAACAGCGGCATCAACTGACCCTCGTCCGGTGCGAGGCTCGGGATGTGCTTCATAATCCAAGCTCACTGCCACCGCTGCCGCCATCTCATAGTCTACAACCTGATTAATACTGGCTAAGATATCATCTTTCATCAGTCGTTTGATAACACTCACGGCACTAACCCCGAGCAGGTCAGCCAGCTGCCTCACGCTCAAGTTACGAGGAATCCCAACAGAACGCACCTCCGTCGACGAAGTCTCCTCGCCTGTCACTTCACCCGCGAATTTAGCAGCCTCAGCCGGTTTATTTCTTTCTACCACTAGCTCGCCCCTTCATCATCGTCTTTCATTTCTCTTCCATATTTCACGAGCTGCTCCCGGTTATCCTCACTAAGTTTGACCCGCAGAACATGCTCCAGCCGACCACCCTTTAGCCCTTTCTCCCAGCAGTCTCTTACCTGGCACAGATAACCCCCGCGCCCCGACTTCTTACCCCCGGGGTCAACCTCAACATACCCGCTAGCGGTACGTACCAGGCGCACCAGCTCCCGCTTCGCCTTCACCCGACGACAGGCAACACAGGTCCGCTGCGGTACATGCTTAATACTCCTCATCTTCATCACCGACAACATCTATCACCTGGCGTACTTTCCTGGGTCTGGCACCTCCGTCACTACCTTCCCTATCCGGCGGGGTGCTTTTCTTTTTCCTCTTCTTCCTTGATTTAGCCTCAGGCTTAGTAGGTGCCTTCACCATTATGTCTTCAGCAAAACGAAGCTGCGGCTTCCGCGGCGCTAAAGGAGAAACCTCAACCGGGGGAATAAACGGTACCGACTCTACTGCCTCTTCAGCCGATGCCCCGCCAGCTACTGGCCCGGCTGCTACCGGGGCCGCCTCCATTACCTCGGGCATCTCAACCGGAGGTTCTTCACCAACCACAGCTTCTTCTCCAGCCGGGGCTAGAGACCGGGCTGCCTCCGCCTTCTCCATCTCAGCCACCGAGGCGCCCTTAATATCAATTCGCCAGCCGGCAAGCTTGGCCGCCAGCCTGACATTCTGCCCCTCCTTACCGATAGCCAGAGAAAGCTGCCGGTCAGGGACAACCACCGTGGCTACCTCTCCCTCCCTGTTAAGCTCAACGTTCAATATTTTAGCCGGGCTAAGGGCATTAGCGATAAAGACAGCGTCATCCGGGTTCCACATGACAACGTCCAGTTTTTCGCCATTCAGCTCGCCGACAATATTCTGGATTCTGATGCCGCGAAGCCCGACACAGCAACCAACCGGGTCAATACCCTCCTGGTGTGCAGCCACAGCAACTTTACTCCGGTAGCCAGCTTCCCGGGCAACCGCCTTTATCTCGACTGCCCCGTTAAAAATCTCCGGGACCTCCAGCTCGAACAGCCGGCGAAGCAAACCTGGATGAGAGCGAGACACTATCACCCGGGGCCCTCTACTGGTTTTAGCCACCTCTACAAGGTAAACCTTCAGCCTCTGCCCGACCCGGTATCTCTCAGTACGTACCTGCTCGGTCTGAGGCAGCACTGCCTGCGCCCTACCCAGATCAACAAAAACCTGCCTGGGCTCAATGCGCTGCACCAGACCACTAACGATATCGCCCTCCTTACCCAGATACTCCTCAAATATAGCGCTGTGCTCAGCATCATGAAGACGCTGCATAATTACCTGCTTTGCCGTTTGAGCAGCAATACGCCCCGCATTGTGAGGGGTAGCCTCAACCATAACGGCCTCGCCAATTTGCACCTCCGGTTTTATCTGGCGTGCCTCGGTCAGTGAAATTTCATCGCAACGGTCTCCAGCTTGTTCAACTACGGTCTTTTCCGCCCACACCTCAACCTTACCATTAGCTGGATTAAGCTTAACCACAATATGCTGGTCAGGAGCGAAATTGTCCTTCCTATAGACTGATACCAGAGCCGACTCCACGGCAGAAATAACCACCTCTTTAGGCAGGTTTTTCTCTGCTGAGAGCTGGGTAAGCGCCAGGAGAAAGTCGCTCTTCATTTCTAATTAAAACCTCCCCCTCCTATTATCCACCATACAACAAAAAAGTGGGAATCAAACCCACTTCAACTACTTCATCTTCGTTTAGTGAAAGTATACCACAATCAAGCTCTAGATGCAACAGACAGTCGGTCGGGTTACCTGCTTAAATGATTTGGGACGCCAGGCACTCAGGCACTTAGACAACCGGAGCTCCGTCCCCATCTGGAAATACCACCCGTGTTAGGCTATACTATTAACAAATAAGCACCAGCCCGGAGAGAGAAGGGGGAAGATTGGATACCGGAGAAGCCAAAGCCCGAGTCATAAAGGAAATAGAGGCCCGTCGCCGTGAACTCAGCGAGCTGAGCCTGAAAATCCATGCCAATCCTGAACTGGGTTTCAAGGAAACCAGGGCAGCGGGCTGGTTAACCGGGTACCTGGAGAAAAATGGTTTTCGCATCGAGAGGGGTATCGGGAGACTACCTACTGCCTTCAGGGGGAGTTATGGACAGGGCAAACCAGCCATCGCTATCCTGGCTGAGTATGATGCCCTGCCCGGGCTTGGTCATGCCTGCGGGCATAATCTAATCGGTGCGATGGCTGTGGGTGCTGCAGCGGCCTCCAAACCAATCATCGACCACTTCGGCGGCAGTATTGTCGTCCTCGGCACTCCGGCCGAGGAGCTATACGGAGGCAAAGCGATACTGGCAGAGCGGGGAGCTTTCAACGAAATCGATCTGGCAATGATGGTTCACCCTGCGGTCCATGACACCGCTACCACCCAGGCCCTTGCCTGCATCAGCCTGGAGATTGAATTCTTTGGCAGGGAAGCTCATGCCGCTGCCCGACCCGAAGCAGGCATCAACGCCCTGGAAGCCATGCTCCAGGCCTTTGCCGCCATCAACTCACTGAGACAGCACATCAAGAGTAAGGCTCGCATTCACGGCATCATTACCGATGGCGGGCAGGCAGCCAATATCGTCCCTGCCCACAGTGCCGGAAGTTTCCTGGTAAGGGCTGAGGACGATGCCTACCTTGACGAGCTGAAACAAAAGGTTATAAACTGCTTTATCGGCGCGGCTACTGCCACCGGCGCCCGCCTGGAATACAAGTGGGCAGACATCCATTATGCCCCCCTGCGCAATAATTTAACCCTGGCTCGACTGTTCAAACGCAACATGCTGTCCCTGGGACGCCAGATACAGCTCCAGAACCCCAGGCAGTCCTTTGGCAGTACCGATATGGGCAATGTCAGCCAGTTAGTACCCAGCATCCACCCTTCAGTAGCTATAGCTCCCCAAGATATCTTACTGCACTCTCCCCAGTTTGCCGCCGCGGCAGCATCCGAAGCCGGCACCAGGGGGCTTATTGATGCCGCCAAGGCTCTAGCCATGACCGTAGTCGACCTGGTAGCCAGCCCCGAAATAGTCATCAAGGTCAGCCAGGAGTTCAAAAAACGGAAATGATTAAGGCGCGAAGACAGAGAGCGTAGCAGGATAAGGAGAGTCAATGGAAGCCTATTTAGGAGAGAAGCTCAAAATAAAAAGAGAGAGGAAAAATCATGGGTAAACCGGTTGAAATCCAGGATAGTAATTTTGACCAGATGGTGTCGAAGTCAGAGATACCGGTACTGGTAGACTTTGGGGCACCGTGGTGCGGGCCCTGCCGGATGGTGGAACCAATACTAGATGAACTGGCTGAAGAGTACAGCGGTAAGATAAGCATCGTGAGGTTGGATGTTGACCAGAACCCGAAGACAGCCAGTAAATATGGCATAATGAGCATCCCCTCCCTGCTCATCTTTAAGAATGGTGAGCCTGTCTCCAATATCGTCGGTTTCAGACCCAAGGCGGAGCTGAAGCGAAGTCTGGACGCCGTCCTGGAATAAACACATGAAAAACGAGTACCAGCTAATCATTATCGGTGGCGGTCCGGCCGGGCTTACTGCGGGAATATATGCCGCCAGGAGCAGGCTCAGTACCCTCCTTATTGAAAAAGGGCTCGCCGGCGGCCAGATAATGAATGCTGAGCTGGTGGAGAACTTCCCCGGTTTTCCCCAGGGTATCAGTGGCCTTGAACTCGGCCAGTCAATGCACCAGCAGGCAGTAAAATTCGGGATGGAAACCTTAATGGCTGAGGTCACCGGCATCGAGGCCAAAGGAGAACGAAAGGTAGTAAAGACGAGCGAGGGCGACTTTATCGCCAGAGCAGCAATCATCGCCAGTGGCTCAGAGCGGCACAAACTTGGTGTCCCCGGGGAAGACGACCTTACCGGTAAAGGAGTATCTTACTGCGCTACCTGCGATGGGGCTTTCTTCAGAGACAGAACCGTAGCTGTAGTTGGCGGCGGCGATGCTGCCCTTACTGAAGCCATCCACCTTGTCAGGTTCGCTTCCAGGGTGATCGTCATCCACCGGCGAGACCAGCTCCGGGCGACCCGTATCCTGCAGGAAAAAGCCTTCGCCGAACCAAAAATGGAATTCCGGTGGAACAGTGTCGTTAAGGCGATTGAAGGCAACAACTCGGTCAGGCAAATAAGGCTGCGTCAGGTAAAGACCGGAGAGGAGTCAACCCTTAAGGTAGATGGCATCTTTATATCCGTCGGGTTTACTCCCAATACCGGCTACCTTAAGGGCGTTTTACCCCTGGATGAGAGCGGTCATATCATTACCAACGACAGGATGGAAACCGGGATACCCGGTATCTTTGCCGCCGGAGATATGCGCCACAACTCCGGCCAGCAGGCAATCACCGCCGCCGGCGACGGTGCCACTGCCGCTATCTATGCCGAAAGGTTCATCAACAAATGAAAACGAGCGGGAGCTATCCAAAACATTGCCAATATTTATACCTGAATTTACTTTTACTTCACCTGATGGTGAAGTATAATGGGGACAAGGGGGAATTATGAGAGTTATCTTACTTGAGGATGTGCCTAATGTAGCTAAAGCCGGCGAGATAAAAGAGGTAGCCGATGGCTATGGCAGAAACTTCCTCATCCCGAGAAAGCTGGCCTTGCTGGCCAAGCCCGGTATCGCCAATGAGATAGAAGTCCAGCGCCAGATACAAGCCCGCCAGCAGGAAAAGATGGAGACAGACCTGCAGAAGCTGGCCAGTGACCTGGAAGGAAAGGAATTTACCCTGAAAGCCAAGGTTGGTGCCACGGAGAAGCTTTATGGCTCAATTACCACCGCCGATATCGCCGCTGAACTGGAGAACGCCACCGGGATGGTGATTGATAAAAAGAAGATAGAGCTGGACGAGCCCATCCGCCAGCTTGGCAGCTACGAGGTAGTCATCAAACTCGCCAGGGACATAGCCCCCACCATAAAGGTTACCGTGACTGAAAGGGAGCCAGAATAGGGTGAACGGCGAAAAATTGCCGCCACACAACGCTGAAGCCGAGGAAAACGTAATCGGCTCACTCCTGATAGATGGCACCACCATCTACGGGACCGCTACCATCATCCAGCCAGAGGACTTTTATTACGAGCAGAACCGCTGGATATATAAAGCCTGCCTCGAACTCTACCAGCGCAACGAAGCTATAGACCAGATTACAGTAGCCCAAGAGCTGGCCTCACGGGGAAAACTGGAGGCGTGCGGCGGCGCCGCCTACTTAAGCCACCTGATATCCATCGTCCCTACATCACTTCACATCGAGCACTATGCCCAGATTGTTTATCGCCTCTCGGTGATGCGTAATCTCATCACCGCCGCTCACCAGATCGAGAGCATCGGCTACGAGGGGGAAGCTGACGTTGATGACAGCCTGAATAAAGCCGAGAATGCCCTTTTCAGGCTGCGCCACGGGCAGGGGCCGAGAGACCTCATCCATATCCGCCAGGTGCTGGACAGGTACTTTGAGACCACTGCCGATATGGAAGAGAAGGGCTCCGCCGGGGAAGCAATCCCTCAAGTGCTATCCGGCTTTGCCGGTCTGGATGAGTTCCTCGGCGGGCTTCAGCGTTCCGACCTGATTATCATCGCCGGCAGACCCAGCATGGGCAAAACAAGCCTTGCTCTCAGCATCGCCAGAAACGCGGCGGTAAAACAAGAGGCCTGCGTGGCCCTGTTCAGTCTGGAAATGGCACGGGAACCGCTGGTGCTGCGCCTGCTGGCCAGCGAAGCCGGGGTTGACTCTCGACGGGTCAGGCTTGGCTTCCACACCGAAGCCGAGGAAATGAGAATCATGGATGCCACCGGTGCCCTCTCCGAAGCGCCAATCTACATTGACGACTCAGCCCTCCTCCGGATAGTAGAGATGAGAAGCAAAGCCCGCCGCCTCCACTTTGAGCGCGGCATCGACCTCATCATTGTCGACTACCTGCAACTGATGCAGGGAGACAGCCGGGGGGAAAACAGGGTCCAGGAAATCAGTTACATCTCCCGTTCACTGAAAGCACTGGCCCGTGAGCTTAATGTACCCGTGATAGCCGTCTCACAGCTCAGCCGGGCTGTAGAGTGGCGAGCATCACACAGGCCCCAGCTATCCGACCTGAGAGAAAGCGGCAGCATCGAACAGGATGCCGACGTTGTTACGTTCATCTACCGGGACGATTACTATCACACCAGAGAGGAATGGGAACGGGAATACCCCGATAAAGACTACCCGGAAGGCATTGCTGATATTATCATCGCCAAACACCGCAATGGTCCTACCGGAGAAATTAAGCTCCATTTCATACCTCAAAAAGCCAAGTTCGAAGGTATTACTACTACCAGTGAAGAGCCAAGCCTATTATGAAACAGTTTAGTGGTTTCCCGCCCCGGATGCAGTTCACCCCCCTGCCCAACCTTTTCTTCAGCCATCTGCTACCGCAAATTAGCGATATCGTCGAGTTAAAGATAACCCTCCACATCTTCTGGACACTTTACCCCAAAAAGGGATATCCCCGCTTTACCACTTACCGCGAGCTTCTGGACAGTAAGAGCCTGCTAACCAGCCTCGGAGAGGGAAAGCCCGAGGAGGTACTCCGCAATGGCCTGAAAATGGCAACCAAACGGGGAACTATCCTTCACCTCGCCCTGGACAGAGATGGAGTGGTAGAGGACATCTATTTTCTCAATAACGATTACAACCGGCAGACGGTAAGTAAAATCCAGAATGGGGAACTCTCCTTAAGCGGGTTTAAAACTGAAGGGCCGGCCCGTATTGAAACTGCACTCCCTGATATCTTCACCCTCTATGAACAGAACATCGGCATGCTAACGCCGATGATTGGCGACGAACTACGTGACGCAGAGAGACTTTACCCTGAGACCTGGATTAAAGATGCCATCAAGGAAGCGGTTATGGCCAACAAACGAAACTGGAGGTATATCGCCAGGATTTTAGAGCGCTGGTCAACAGAAGGTAAAACCAATGGAACATATCGGCGAGATTCTGCGCAGAAGACGAGCCCAGATAAATACATCGCGGGCAAATATGGACACATGGTCAGACGCTGAGGATGAAGCCCAGCAGGGTGAAACCTGCCCTATCTGCAAGGGGACTGGCTTTGTCCACCCCCTCCTGCCGTCAGGAAAACCGGACTTCAGCAGGGTTGTTGCCTGCCGCTGCATCAGGAAAGAATCGGATAGGGGGCACCAGGCCCGCCTGGAGCAATACAGCAACCTCGGCTCACTAACCCGCCTCACCTTTGCCAACCTGTTCCCCCAGGGCAGAAGCGGGAATCCAGACAACCAGAAGCGCTTCGAGGAGGTTTATGAAGCCGCAAAGGCCTTCGCCGCCGAGCCCAGGGGATGGCTGGTGCTGAGTGGCCCCAGTGGCTGCGGCAAGACACATCTGGCAGCCGCTATTGCCAACGAGCGTCTCAAGCACGGCCACCCCACCCTCTTTATTACTGTCCCCGACCTCCTGGACCACCTGCGCTCCGCCTTCAGTCCTGACAGTGAAATGCCCTACGACGAGTCCCTCGACCAGGTGCGTAACGCCCCCCTCCTGATACTGGACGACCTGGGCGTTCAGACCGGCACACCGTGGGCCAAGGAAAAATTAGACCAGCTACTGAACTACCGCTCCAATAACGAACTGCCCACGGTAATTGTTACGATTGCTCCCATTTCCGAACTGGAGGAAAGAATACGCACCCGCCTCTCTAACCCCGGGCTATCCCACACATATGTGGTCGAGGAAAAACAACCATCGGTGGAGTACACCGGTGGTCTCAGCCTGGAGCTACTGAAAAGTATGACCTTCGATAACTTCGACTGGAAAAGGGTAAACCTGCTGCCCGAGCAGCGTCAGAATCTGGAGCAGGCCTACCGCCTGGCACTTGAGTTTGCCAAATCACCCGATGGCTGGCTGGTGCTCCAGGGAGTTAATGGCTGTGGTAAAACCCACCTGGCGTCGGCTATTGCCAATTACCAGCTTCAAGCAGGCAAGCCAGCCTTCTTCGTGGTTGTTCCCGATTTCCTTGACCATCTGCGCTCTACCTTCAGCCCCGATAGCAAGGTGTCCTATGACCAGCTCTTTGAAAGCGTAAAGACCGCCCCGCTACTTGTCCTGGATGATTTTGGGGAACAGGCAACCACACCCTGGGCGCAGGAAAAGCTTTACCAGGTCATCAACTATCGCTACAACGCCCGCCTGGCAACGGTAGTCACCACCTGCTGCTCGCTGGATGAGATTGAGAGCCGTATTAGCTCCCGTCTGGTGGACCCCCGCCTCAGCCTGGCATTCAACATCACTGCCCCTGATTACCGAAGTGACCTGCGGTCTAACCGGAGAAACCGCCGGGGTAGCAAGAGGCGTCAGGACTAAACCTCAGCTACTTTTGAAACACTACCCGGGCCTTTATTCCTGCCTTTTAAAATACCGCCGGACAAGCTTCAAACCTGAACTTGCATAGTCACGAGCTTTTTCAGTAAAATAGGTGAGCTTGCGCACAGGGAGACAATAGATGGTAAACCGTTCCGTTCTTGTCCTGAACCAGAGCTACGAGCCACTCGATGTATGTCGGGTCCGGCGGGCAGTAGTACTCCTGTACCAGGGTAAGGCGGAAATGCTGGAGAATGGCCGGGGATTTATCCACTCCGCCAATTACAGCTTCCCCCTGCCATCAGTAATCAAACTGGCTTACTTTATCAAGCGCCCCCGGCTGCAGAAGAAATTAACCCGCTTTGAAATCTTCAGGCGTGACCGCTACACCTGCCAGTACTGCGGCACGGAAACCAGGCAGCTTACCCTTGACCACGTCATCCCGAGATATCGGGGCGGTCAACATAGCTGGGAGAATGTGGTCAGTGCCTGTGTAGCCTGCAACCGGCGGAAGGCAGGGAGAACCCCCTTAGAAGCCGGGATGAGACTACTCAACCACCCATCCCTACCAAAGGGTAATGTCCCGTTCTATATTCCCTATTCTTACTCCCAGACCCGCAACGAGTGGCAAAAATACCTGCCTGCCGCCTAGCCAAACAAGGCACGGCCAGAGCAGGCCACAGTCGAGACCCCGCTGATGGCAGCCAAAAAACCTTAAGCCCTCTTCCCCCGCCGGCGTGACTGTTCATCCTTTACCACGGTAACCTCACTGA
>JAUWPF010000005.1 GCA_030611745.1 Chloroflexota bacterium
CCGGGGTAAACCGTTCGATTTCCCGTTCGCGGTCGACGATAATCCGCAGTGCCACTGACTGGACTCTCCCCGCTGAGAGCCCCCTTCTTACTTTTTGCCACAGCAAGGGGCTGATCTTGTAACCCACCAGTCTGTCCAGGACACGCCGGGCCTGCTGGGCGTTAACCAGCCGCATATCTATGGAGTGGGGGTGGCTGAAGGCACGCTTAATGGCCTCCTCGGTTATTTCATGAAAGACGACACGGCGGTAGGGTGTCTTGTTGGTTTTGGTTACCGCAAGCAGGTGCCAGGCAATGGCTTCCCCTTCCCGGTCGGGGTCGGTAGCCAGATAGATGGTCGCTGCCGTCCTGGCTGCTTCCTTAAGCTCCCGTACAATCTTGCTCTTTGGCCGGGGCACCACGTATTTGGGTAAAAAACCGTTTTCAACATCTACTCCCAGCTGGCTTTTCGGCAGGTCTCTAACGTGCCCCAGTGATGCTTTGAGAGTGTAACCCTTACCCAGAATTTTACTCAGGGTTCTTGCTTTAGCCGGTGACTCAACGATGACCAGGTTCTTTTTCATTACCCTAATCTATTTTTATCCTGTATTCCTGTCTTGGTTCCCGGGCCAGGACATAGTTCATCGTCCCTATCTGCCTGACCATACCCTTGAGCTCCATCATCGCCAGCGTGCTGCTGATTGTTGACATGGGTATCCCGCTTGAGCGGCAGACCTCATCAATGTGGGTCGGGTCGGTGGATAGTTGTTTGAGTAACAGGGACTCGGTGTCAGAAGATGGCACCACCTCTTTGATTTCCATCTGATGGGCCACCGCCGTCAGGTTCAGTTCTTCCAGAATATCGGTGTAGTCACGAACCAGTTTTGCTTCTCCCTGCTGGATAAGGTGGTTAGTCCCCTGACTTGTGGGTGACAGGATGCTGCCCGGGATGGCAAACACCTCTCTGTTTTGCTCCAGTGCCTGATGGGCGGTAATCATCGCCCCGCTGGCCCTGGCAGCCTCAATGACCAGGACTCCGAGGCTCAGCCCGCTCATAATCCGGTTGCGCTGGGGAAAGTTGGCTGCCCTGGGCCTGGTGCCCAGGGGATACTCGCTTATGATAGCCCCGTGCTGGATAACGCGGCGAGCCAGGCCTGCGTTTTCAGCCGGGTAGATGGTATCAAGCCCGCAGCCGAAGACGGCGATGCTTCTGCCGCCGGCGTCCAGGGCACTACGATGGGCTACGGAGTCGATTCCCCTGGCCAGACCGCTGACAACGGTGATTTTATTTCGTGCCAGGTCGGCCACTATTTCTTCTGTTATCTGTCTGCCGTAAACAGTAGCCCGCCGGGTCCCTATTACTGCCAGACACCACTCGTCCTCAGGGAGGAGGGTACCCTTGATGTAAAGCAGGGGTGGATAGTCGTATATTTCCTTGAGCCGGGATGGATAATTCGGGTCATGCCAGGTGAGTGCCTTTACCCTGTAGCGCTCCAGCTTTTCCATCTCGGCTTCCGGGGAAATCCGGGGCTGCCATGAGGTAATGGCATGTATTGACTTGCTGTCCAGTCCCGCCTTTCTTAAATCAGCCGGAGCGGCTCTCCAGGCGTCTTCCAAGTTAGAGAAGTGACTGTCAAGCTGCATTAGCCTGACCCGGCCAATGCCGGGAATGAGACTGAAACCTACCCAGTATTTAATGTCTTTACGGTTCATTTCAAGGTAGTGCCATTCTAGCATAGAGGGAAATCGATGACAATCGGAGGGTTACCGGTTCTTATAGGATGAGTGGCGGAGAGGGTGGGATTCGAACCCACGGTAGCCAAAGGCTACACGCGCTCTCCAGGCGCGCCTGATAGGCCACTCCAGCACCTCTCCGTAGCCAAAGAGTTATATTTGGCGGAGAGGGTGGGATTCGAACCCACGCTCCGCTGACGCGGAGACCGCTTTTCGAGAGCGGCACCATGAACCACTCGGACACCTCTCCTGGATAGAAATTCTACTCCAAAAGGACTTCTAAGGGCAACTTTGCCAGCATTACTCTATTCTAATTGAAAAATGGGCCTGAAGAAAAGTTGACAACGATGGATGGTATGCTATAATGGAGTGTTAGCCAAAGCTAACTAATTCGCTTGTCATGAGATAAGGAAGGTTAAGAGCGTGGTAATCCGCCAGACAATGAGCACGGAAGACTATCTTGAGGCAATTGCCCTGCTTGCTAATGGAGGCAAACCGGTCACGGTAACCGAAATCAGCAGGTTTCTAGGGGTGAAGAAACCCAGCGTTACTCATGCCCTGAGGAAACTCTCAGCGGCAGGACTGGTAAAACATGAGAGGTACAGAGATGTAACACTCAGTACTGAAGGTGCCCAAATGGCCCAGGATGTATACCGGCGCCATAAGGCACTGCGCCAGTTTCTGCGTGAGATATTGAACGTTGCCCCGGAGGTAGCTGAAGAGGATGCCTGCCGGATGGAGCACTTTTTAAGCCCGGTCAGCCTGGAGAGGCTGGCAAAGTTTCTGGAATTTACATTGAACTCTCCGCACGGGGAGCCTGAGTGGCTGAAGGGCTTCAGTTACTACTTTGAGCACGGTAAGCGAGACGAGAAACTCCTGGCAAGATGCCGGAGAGAGGATAGCGGAAAAGGCTAATAATTTTTTTAATGAAAAGAGTTAGTCAAGGCTAACTAGTGGGTGAGTATTGAATAACCAGGGCGACTTTTATGCCCTGATGAGATAAAAGTTCATTTCAAAAAAGAAAGGAGACTATCCGGTGAAAAGCATCAAAAACAGAAGGGGAATGGTTGGAATTGCAGCTTTGACTCTGGCATTGGTGGCATCTTTGGTAGTGCCGTTAGTGGCTACACCAGCCCAAGCCCATATGCCAGGAGCTAGCCCACCACCTGAGTTTGACTTGGAACCCATCGTAATAACCGACGGCGGGGTGGAAATCGAGATAGCCATAGAGGATGTGGGGAATTATCACAATGAGTGTATGAAAGAGCTCAAGACCAAAATGTTGAAAAAGCAGGGCAAGACGGATGAGGAAATAGCCAGGGTAATAGAGCAGGAGTTCGGCGGGGTATCTGGGAACTGTCCCTGCAACTCATTTGCTTTCAGGTCAGTCCTTCTAGGCATATCAGAGGTATGGGGTGATGAGGTACCGGAAAGAAACGACATCAAGATTATCACCCGCCGCCCGACTCCGGGGGCTACCCAATGCCTGCAATATATAACTGGCACCGGACCCAAAGTCCCCAACGTAACCAATAAGGGCGAGCTTCGAATGATTCTGGCGGATGGAACTGAGGTAACAGATTTGTCAGTGCCGAGTCTCAAGAAGCACATGAAGGACATGGGTATAGAGACCTGGAACATTATCATCATCCGAAAATCCACCGGTGAGGAGTTTGGGGTTCAGGCGGTAGAGGATATATTCCCCGAGGGTTTCGACGAGCTAAGAAGAAAGGTGAAAATGGAGGGGACAGCGACTCCTGAGGAAGCAGGCGAATTCAGGGTAATGTGGGAAGAGGTAAGGGATGGATTCCTAACCCTGCCTGATTGGGAGCTTTTCGATGGGATAGAGGAGCCGTTCCCGGTCGGGGGAGCAATTTTCCTAGGTGTTTTAGTAATAGGGCTAATCACAGGTGTTTCCTTAGGCAGAGGTAAAAAAAGAGGGTAAGAGGCAGAATCAAGTAACTTATAGAACATAAGGGAGGTAATGTCAGTGCAAGCGTATTGTTTTAGGTAAGGTATTTAGATTGGGTCAGGGCTAATTGGAGGAGGAAACAGATACCAATGGTACTAGCTCAGCTTAGAATCGGTGAAGCAGCCAGGATTGTAACCATTGAAGGAGGACGAGGCTTAAGACAGAAGCTATTCCTGAGAGGTCTGATTGAAGGCAAGGTGGTACGGGTAGTATCCAATTACGGACCGATGACAGTCGAGGTTGACAGGAGTGTTGTTGCCATCGGTCGCGGTATGGCACAGAAGATTATAGTGACTTAGACTTAGCAACACCTGTAGAAAAAAACAGCGGAGGTAAAAATGTAGAAGCATCGAGCGGCTCAAGGATGCCACGGAGAATCGGAGTAAAGGGGGTTAAATGGAGAAGAAACTATCTGAAATGAAGTACGAAGAAGAGGGCATAGTTAAGAAGATTAGAGGGGATTTGAAGGATAGAATAGCCGGCATGGGCATCAGGGAGGGCAAAGAGATCAAGATGATGACCAAGCAGCCGATAAAGGGTCCGGTAGTAGTTGCCGTAGATAGGGCTAACACCTCTATCGGGGTGGGCTTGGCTGATAAAATCACAGTGGAGGTGGGAAAATGAACAAAGTGTTGCTGATGGGTCAGGCCAATGTGGGCAAATCTGTGCTCTTCAACCATCTGGCAGGAGCGGGAGCGACGGTATCGAATTATCCGGGAACGACAGTTGACTTTGACAAAGGGCACATGATGCTCCAGGGCAAAAAGGTTGACGTCATAGATGTCCCGGGAACCTTTTCTTTACAGCCCAAGGATAGAGCCGAGGAAGTGGCAGTGAAAATGCTTGAGAAGGAAAAGGGTGCTACCGTTGTATGTGTCATTGATTCCTCCAAGGTGGAGCGCGGCCTTTACCTGGCATTGGAACTCATTGAGAAGGGCCATTCAGTCATAATTGACTTGAACATGGCTGATGTGGCTGAGAATGCCAATATAAAGGTAGATACCGAGAGGTTGGAAGATATCCTGGGTGTGCCCGTAGTTACCACGGTAGCGATAAGAGGAGAAGGGTTGAAGGAATTGGTGTCGAGGATGGGAGAGGCTATGCCAGCCGGGATTGAAAGCATCACCAAGCGTGTAGGAGGTAAAGGTGGAACAAGCACTCACAGTTGACCAAAGATGGGATTTAGTAGATAAGATAACTAAAGAAACAGTAGAAGTCGGTGCCTATGAGCCTACTTTAAGGGATGCCATTGCTGGTGTTACCGTCAGACCGCTGACTGGCATTCCCTTTGCCATCGCTGTCCTTTATGGTTTTTGGACATTCTTCGGTGAATTTGCTGGCCTATTTACCGATGGCTTTTTCGTCAGGATTTTCGGAACTCACTGGATACCATGGCTAGCGGAAAGACTTGCCGGATTGCCAGACTGGGCTTTTGTTATCCTTGTTGGAGACCGGGCGGTTTTTGCCGAGGAATTTCTCGGTGACTCGTGCTTTGCCGCTGGCGGGGTGCTCACCACCGGTCTCTTTATGCCGTTTGGCATAGTTTTATGGGCAGTGCTAGCATTGTTTCTGGTGCTGGCAATCCTGGAAGATACCGGATACTTGCCCAGGCTAGCCGTCCTCCTTGATACCGTAATGCATAAGATTGGTCTGCATGGCTTTGCCATCGTGCCCACCCTGATTTCCCTGGGATGTAATGTTCCCGGGGTGACTGCTTGTAGACCACTGGAAACAAGGAAACAGCGGTTTATGATGATTGCGCTGTTGGGAGTATTTGTTCCCTGCGGGGCGCAGATCGGGATGATGGAGGAACTGGTTCCAGGGTTGATAGGCTGGGTTTTTCTGACCTTAGCCGTAGGGTATCTCGGATTTGGTTGGGTTCTCAATAAGATTTTGCCTGGGGAGTCACCTGAGATTCTAATGGATGTGCCTCCGTACCAGGCACCACAGTGGTCGAATATACTGAGAAAGACCTGGATGAGGACACAGCACTTCCTGTTAGTGGCTGTTCCCTTTGTTCTGCTTGGCTGCGCCATCGTTATGGCTCTGTATACCACCGGGGCTATGGATGCGATAGCCGGTGGGCTGGAGGGATTCCTGGCAACGGTATTTGGGGTGCCAGCGAGTGCGACACCTTCCCTGGTAGTAGGTTTTCTCAGGAAGGATTTGGCTATCGGGTTGCTTCCTATTGAGACAATGACTAACTACCAGGTATTCAAATCCGTGATTTTGCTCACCATCTACTTCCCTTGCCTGGCAACATTTGCCATGTTGTTAAGGGAACTTAACTGGAAGGAAATTCTGGGAACTCTGGGCTTTCTTGTAGCGATGATATTCGTTTTTGGGGGCATACTCAATCTAATCGGAATGGCAGGAGGTTGGTAATGATGAATCATAAGTCGACATTTGGAAGCATGTTCACCGTCATTATAGGGATTGCCGCCTTGGGTTTTGGGATATTGGAATTCGTAGGGGGAGAGTGGGGACCATTGACGGTGGATGCGGGCATGTTCACCGCATGGAGGGCAGTTATCCTTATCTGCGCTGGTTTGATTTACCTGTCCAGCGTTACTAACTTCTTAGATGTTCGTCAATTGGGTAAGACAGTAGTGGCAAGCATTATGATATGGATTGTGGCTGCAATGGATATATGGGCAATGATAGCGGCTTCTATTCCGTCAGGAGCAGAGGAGGCAGGAGAGCCCTGGTTTGCTTCTGGAACTGAATTCCTGGCTGCCTATGGGCCGCCATATATGCCGGCAATGTATCTGCTCCTCCCTTCGCTGGTGATACTGTACTTTGTCGGCAGAAGGAGGTTAGCAAGGTAAAAAATAGGAAAGAGAAGTTTAAACGGCTCCGATAAAGGGAGTCTTATCAAAGGGAGGGTTCTAGAGAGATTGAACAATGGTGTATATGAAGAAAAAGATCACGCAGCAGTGATATGGTGGAAGGCCTCTAATCCATAGCGGGCCAATTAGCTTAAGTGCCGGGTTTGAATTTTGAGCGGCCCCCTGCTAGGCTAGAAACCACATACAATGCTTGCTAGGGGGTTGAAATGAATTTCCACGGTCTGGTGATGGGTAGCATCATGATACTGGCGATAGGACTTGGTCATATGCTCGTTATTAAATGGGAATATTACTGGGGAAGCAGGTCTTGGCCAGGGATGCTTGCACTCGGACTCCTTGTAGTTATAAGCTCAACCTTGGTGGATAACATGCTTCTCTCAGGTTGTTTTGGCATTTTGGGAGCTACTCTACTATGGGGTGTTCATGAACTCTTCAGGCAGAAAAAACGGGTTGAGAGAGGGTGGTTCCCCGGAAATCCCAAAAGATAGGCTTAGTGTTCAACAGCTACTAGGAAACGTTATCTCATAAGGCTGGCGAGGCAGTATTATGGAAATCAACCTGGCATTTGCCATGCTGCTCACCGTTCTGGCTGGATTATCCACCGGGATAGGTAGTGCCATTGCCTTCTTCATACGGACGCCCAAATACTCCTACTTGTCCGTTTTGCTTGGCTTTTCCGCCGGGGTAATGATATATATCTCCTTCACCGAGCTCCTGGGAACGGCTATTGCCGATGTGGGCTTTGCCACTGCCAACATAGCATTCTTCATCGGCATCCTGTTCATCGCCGCAATAGATATCCTTGTTCCGCATGAATATGAGGAGGAGCATACCTCAAGAGGCACTCGCCTTGGCAGCAATACAGAAAGACAGCTAGAAGGATTAGGTTTACCTCAAAGACTTGCCGTCCCGTCATCCTCATCCCTGATGAGGTCCGGGGTCCTGCTTACCCTTGGCATTGCCATCCATAACTTCCCTGAGGGGCTGGTTACTTTTACCTGCGCCGCTACTGGAGACGTTGCCTTCGGGATAATGATAGCCGTTGCTATCGCTATCCACAATATTCCTGAGGGCATTGCGGTATCGGTGCCTATCTTCTACGCTACGGGCAGTCGCCGCCGGGCTTTTACGTACTCATTCCTATCAGGGATAGCCGAACCAGTGGGCGCTCTCATTGGCTATGCGATTCTACTTCCCTTCCTGACGCCAACACTTCTATCATGCACCCTGGCCTTCGTAGCCGGCATAATGATTTATATCAGCCTGGATGAAATTCTTCCCCTGGCTCACCGATATGGCCAGGAGCATCTTGTAATCATAGGAGTAGGGGCTGGTATGCTGGTTATGGCGGCTAGCCTGCTGCTGCTACAATAGCTCGAGGGAGATACCATGTCCTTTTCACACTTAATAGTGTAGGGCCGTCCAGTTTTAGCTTCTAGGCAAGGCTGAAGCTGAAGTAGGTACTGGCCAGGAAGAGTAGTATCAGGGTGAGATTGCACCAGCTCAGCCGGAAGTGCCTTTTTGGTTTGAGGCGAAGGCCGGCAACGAATATCGCGGTCATTACTACCACTGCCAGGGCAGTGATGAGGTGGCTCTCTGAGACCGAAGCCAGTACCGGCCCCTTCAGGTAGCACAGGTCGTCGATAGGGATGACGGTCATATTAAACAGGTTGGAGCCTATCAGGTTGGCGACTGCCATGTCTACTGCCCCCATCCTCATCGCGGTGAAAGAAACGGTAATCTCGGGCAGGCTGGTAGCGAAACCGAGCAGAAGACTACCGACGAAGCTTTCCCCCCAGCCGGTAACCGTGGCAATTTCGTCACCGATAATTGCCAGCCAGATACCGGCACCGATGATAAAAACGGCTGCTATTGCGAAGTAGATATAGGTTTTCCGGGATGACACCCCTTCATGCTCCGGCGGTGTTGTTTGCCGGGGCTGGCGCTGCTCAAAGCGGAAGATTTTCCTCACTGCAATAAGGTATAAGAGAATAATGAGAGGACTGTACCATCCTATCCAGCCAATGCCCAGGGTGGTGAACGGGCTGGCCAGGATTGAGATACCAGCCACTAGGACCAGCACGATGCTCAGCCATCCCGTCAGCCGGTGTACAGGCCCGACGGCGCTGAGCAGGGAGCCGTTGCGGAAAGCAATGTCAAGCACAGCTAGTTTTAAAAGGTTCCAGGCGTTAGCACCAAAGAGATTGCCGATGGCTAAGTCAGGAGCGCCGACCAGGGTCACCGCGCTGATACCGGTGAAGAGTTCGGGGAGTGACGTAACGAAGGCGAGGAGGACAAGCCCTATCCAGGCTCCCCCGAACCCGGTCTTCTCGGCAATAATATTCCCATATCTTGCTACTGCCCTTCCGGAAAAGAGAACGACCGTGATACAAAGGATAAATTTTACCCAGACCAGCCAGACCAATGTATATTTCTCCTCGTTGAAGTTACTCTACTGCCGGTTTCCTTGTTAATGTGGGGATATAAGTACCATTCCTGAGCGCCCCTGATGCCCTTTTGTTTTTCTACAGAGAGGCATTTCTGTTATAATAGCATAGTTCTTGTTTTTTGGCTGTGCTAAGCAAAAGTTTAACCGTTTCAAGCCGGGATAAGCGCTATCCAGGGTCAGGTTTTGCCCCTTTTAAAGTAATTGGGTGAACTTTGGTTCGACGGGCTGACCCTGGCCGTGAGATGAAGGAGATGTCTAAATTGGCAAATGGCACTAAGTGGTATCAGCTATCTGTAGAAGAGGCCTTTCAAGGGTTAGGGGCTGGTGATGCCGGGCTTACCTCCGGTGAGGCGAAAGCCAGGCTGGAGAGATACGGCTATAACGAACTTAAGTTCAAGAAGCCAAGTGTTATCATGCGTTTCCTGCGCCAGTTTCATAGTCCTCTGGTCTATATTCTGATGGCGGCGGCGGCGATGACGGGTGTTCTCACCCTGCGCGGGGAGGATATGCTGCCGGACACGGGCGTGATTCTGGGGGTGGTTATCCTCAATGCGATACTGGGGTTCGTTCAGGAGGGGAAGACGGAAGCGGCCTTGGAAGCGCTTAGCAAGATGATAGTGCCGGAGTGCACCGTGCTCAGGGATGGGGAGCAGAAGGTGATACCGACACGAGAGCTGGTTCCCGGTGATGTGGTCGTCCTCAGCGGCGGTGACAGGATACCGGCCGATTTACGTTTCTTCTTTACCAAGGGTGTGGCTGCTGACGAAGCGGCCCTTACCGGGGAATCGGTGCCGGTGGAGAAGGACACCGAGCCGATTGCACGGCCGGATTTGTCTCCCGGAGACCAGCGCTGTATTGCCTTTGGTGGCACTTTCCTTGCCCGTGGCGCGGCAAGGGGGGTTGTGGTAGCTACCGGGGAGGGGACCGAGTTCGGGAAGATTGCCATGATGGTGAAGCAGACCCGGAAGGTAGAGACCCCACTGCAGAGGAAGATCGCGGCATTTACCAAAACCTTAATGATTCTCATCCTTTCTCTGGGCGCTATTAACTTCGGGGTGGGTTATTTCTTCGGCTTCGACCCGGTATACAGTTTCCTGGCTTCGGTTGCCCTTATTGTGGCGGCGATACCTGAGATGCTGCCAATGATAGTAACGGCAATATTGGCCATGGCGGCAGCGGCGATGGTGAAGAGAAATGCCCTCATCAGGAGGCTGCCGGCGGCGGAAACACTGGGTTGCGCTACCGTGATATGCTCGGATAAGACGGGTACGCTCACCCGGGATGAGATGACGGTGTTAAGGATATATGCCGGTGGGAAAAGCTATGAAGTGAAGGGAGTGGGCTATGAGCCCAGGGGAGAGTTTATTTCAGGGAACGAAGGAAAGGTAATTGACCCGGCATCGGAGCCGGTGCTGGTTGAAACCCTGAAGGCGGGCTACTTCTGTAATGATACCACCCTGACTCAAGAGGAAGGGAGATACCATGTTATCGGGGACCCTACCGAGGGGGCTCTGGTAGTTTCGGCTGCCAAGGCGGGCATTATTGAGAAGCTTCCCCGACTGGATGAGGTGCCTTTTGAGTCTGAGAAGATGTACATGGCTACTCTGCATGAGGACCAGGGGCAAAATATCTTCTATGTGAAAGGCTCGCCGGAGAGGGTTCTGGAGATGTGCCAGGACCAGTTAACCGATAGGGGTGTTGCACCGCTTAAGCGTGAGGAAATACTGAGCAGGGGGGAGGAAATGGCGAGGGGTGCCCTGCGGGTACTCGGGATGGCTTACAAGATGGTGCCTAAGGAGGAGGCCTCGCTGGGGGTGGTGGATATAAGGGGGCTGACCTTCCTCGGACTGCAGGGGATGATAGACCCTCCCCGGGAGGAGGCGATTGAGGCCGTCAGTAAATGTAAGAGCGCCGGCATAAGGTCGGTAATGATAACCGGTGACCATGTCCTGACGGCGACGGCAGTTGCCCGCCAGCTCGGGATAGTGGGTGATGGTCAGGATGATGCCTTGACCGGGGAAGAGCTATTCAGGATGAGTGATGAGGAGTTATACGAAGTGGTAGGCAGGGTCTCGGTTTATGCCCGGGTAGCCCCGGAGCATAAGCTGAGGATAGCCCGGCAGTTGCAGAAGAGGGGCGAGATTGTGGCGATGACCGGTGATGGGGTGAATGATGCCCCTGCCCTGAAGGCGGCTGATATCGGGATCGCCATGGGGATAACCGGGACGGAGGTGAGCAAGGAAGCCTCCAGCATGATTCTGACCGACGACAACTTCGCCAGCATCGTGGGGGCAGTAGAAGAAGGAAGACATGCCTGGAACAATCTGGAAAAGGCAATTCTTTATACCCTGCCCACCAATGGGGGCCAGGCACTGCTGGTGATGGGGGCGATACTGGTGGCTCCCTTTGTGGCCCTCTTTGCCATGCGTCTTCCCCTGGAACCGATACAAATCCTGTGGATAAACCTGTTCGACTCGGTGTTCCTTACCATGCCGCTGATGATGGAGCCTAAAGAAAAGGGCTTGCTCGATGCCTCCCCGCGTGACCCCAAGGAGAAGATAGCTAACAGTCTTTTCTTTGAGAGGGTTGGCCTGGTGTCGGTGGCAATGGCGGTTACCGGCTTCCTGATTTACTGGAACTTCGGGCATCTGGCACTTGCCACGGACAATATCCTGTTAACAGAGGCGCAGACGGCGACATTAATGGCGGTGGTGTTTGTGCATGTAGGCTATATAATGACCGCCCGCTCCACCTTTGAGTCGGCCTTTACCTTCAGCCCCTTCTCCAATAAGTGGATTCTGGGTGGGGTGGCAATCACTATCATCACCGACCTGGCGATAGTCTATGTGCCTGCCTTAAACAGTGTCTTCAGGACGGCGCCCTTCCCGGTGGAGTGGTGGCCGTTTGTAGCTATCGGTCTCCCGGTCGGCTTCTTCGTGCCGGAGCTGGAGAAACTGGTGAGAAGGCAGCTCAAAAAACGGAAGGCATAAGTGCAGCGGCGGTTGTCCGCTGCAGACCGAACCGGGGCCAGGGAGCGGTTTTTGCATCTGTTATTTGTGGTATGCTATCATTACTGTTGCAGTTATCGGTGCCCCTGTAGCTCAGTTGGATAGAGCACCAGCCCCCGGAGCTGGGTGCGAGCGTTCGAGTCGCTCCAGGGGCGCTTCTTTTAGTGATAGGAGGCTAAGTTGGCAGATAAAGGGGAGCTTATCGAGATAAGGTGGCACGGTCGCGGCGGGCAGGGGGCAGTTACCTCGGCGGAGCTGCTGGCACAGGCGGCAGTAAGTGAAGGGAAGTATGCTCATGCCTTTCCCAGCTTTGGTCCTGAGAGAAGAGGGGCGCCAGTGCTGGCCTTTGTCAGAATTGACGCTATGAAGCCTCTCAAGATACGGGCCGAGATAACCGAACCTGATATTGTAGTGGTGCTTGACCCGGGGCTGCTGCAGATTATAGATGTCACCTCAGGACTTAAAGCGGGCGGCATGGTGGTGCTTAATACCAGGAAGCAGGCGGAGCAGATTAAGCAGGAGTTTGGTATTAATTGCCCTCTGGCCACGGTAGATGCTACCGGGATTGCCCGTGAGTTGTTAGGGGTTCCCATCACTAATACGACGATGGTCGGGGCCGTGCTCAGAGCGAGCGGGGTCGTCAAGCTGGAATCGTTGATTGAACCCTTAAAACACCGTTTTGGCCGCTTGGCGGAGAGAAATATTAATTCCATGAAACGGGCATATGACGAAACTCTGATAAAGGAGTGAGGGTAATTGACTAAGCCGGAAAATATGATGACCTGGAAAGATCTGGAGATTGGCTCAATCGTAACCGAACCCGGAAATGCGAGCCAGTACCAGACCGGGGCCTGGCGCTCACAGAGACCGATTCATGATTTCACTAAATGTATTAAGTGCGGTCTCTGCTATCTATTTTGCCCTGAAGGATGCATCGGGCAGAACGCGGAGGGATATTTTGAGGCCGACCTGTTCTACTGCAAGGGGTGTGGCATCTGTGCCCGGGAGTGCTGGACACGCGCTATAAAGATGGTTGAGGAGGAGGAGTAATGGCAGATAAGGTAGGAATTGAGGTCTCGGTTGCCATTGGTGATGCTGTCAAACTGGCCAGGGCCGATGTGGTGGCTGCCTATCCGATTACGCCCCAGACTCACATCGTGGAGCACCTGGCGGAGCTGGTAGCCAGTGGCGAACTGGACGCCGCCTATATTCCGGTGGAGTCTGAGCACTCGGCGATGAGCGCCTGCCTGGGAGCGGCCGCCACCGGAGCCAGGGTATTTACCGCCACCGCCGGCCAGGGGCTGGAGCTCATGCATGAGGTGGTTTACGTTGCCTCGTCAATGCAGCTGCCGATGGTGATGACAGTGGCTAACCGGGCTTTATCAGCGCCGCTGAGCGTCTGGGGTGACCATTCCGATGTGATGTCGGTTCGCGATGTCGGCTGGATTCAGATATTTACGGAGAACGGGCAGGAAGTAGTGGATAATGTCCTGTGTGCCTTCCGCATTGCTGAAGACCGGAGGGTCTTACTGCCGGTGATGGTTCACCTGGATGGTTTTCACCTCTCCCATATGATTGAGCCGATTCTTTTTCCCGAGCAGGCCGAGGTTGACAGGTTTCTGCCCCCGAATCAGTACCCTTTTCCGCTGGATACGGCTAAACCGGTGACCATGGGCGCCTTCGCCCCCCCGGTTATTTATTCCGAGACAAAGAAGGCGCAGGAAGTAAATATAAGGGCGTCTCAAGAGGTAATCATTGAGTGCTGGCGGGAGTTCGGTGATGCCTTCGGGCGCTATTACTCCCCGGTAGAAGGCTATCACAGTGAAGATGCCAGGGTACTCCTGCTTACCATGGGCAGCTTTAGTGAGACGGCAATGACGGCGATAGATAGGATGAGAGACGATGGCAAGAGCGTCGGACTGGTCAGACTTCGCCTGTGGCGTCCCTTCCCCTTTGAGGAAATCCGCCGGGCGGTCAAAGAAGCCGAAGTTCTTATCGTGGTGGATAGGGCCCTCTCCTTTGGGGGACCGGGGGGTCCGGTTTGCTCCGAGGTGAGGTCGGCCCTGTATGGTGAGGCGAAAAGACCGAAGGTAGTTAGCTTTGTCGGTGGCCTGGGAGGCAGGGATATCTCGCTGGATGGGTTTGAGGCGATAGTTAGTAGAGGGATGGAGATTGCCGAGACAGGGAGCGAGCGTGAATTTGAGATGTTTGGGGTGAGGGAATAATGGAGAAGTATGCACTTTATGTTCCCCGGCTGGTAACAAAGGAAGAAATCTTTGCCCCCGGCCACCGCGCTTGTATCGGCTGTGGTGAGGCCCTGGCGGTGAGGCTGGTGTGCAAGGCACTGGGGCGAGATGTGATAATCGCCAGTGCCACCGGCTGTATGGAGATAGTCTCTTCCCAGTTGCCTTACACTTCCTGGCAGGTTCCCTGGATTCATACCCTGTTTGAGAATACAGCCGCTGTAGCTTCAGGGATTGAGGCGGCTTTGAAAGTCATGTCGAAGAAAGGTAAAAGACCGGCCCGGGATACCAAGGTGGTGGCCTTTGCCGGTGATGGTGGCACCAGCGATATCGGGCTTCAGGCACTCTCCGGAGCAATGGAGAGGGGGCACGACTTCCTTTATGTCTGCTTTGACAATGAAGCCTATATGAATACCGGGATTCAGCGGTCTTCATCCACCCCCTTCGGGGCCGCCACTACTACCTCGCCGGCGGGTAAGATGAGCATCGGGCAGACCAGCTGGAAGAAGAATATGCCGGCGATTGCGGTGGCTCATAATATACCCTATGTGGCTACTGCCTGTCCCAGCTACCCCTTTGATTTAATGGCCAAGGTAGCCCGGGGTCTGGCAACCCCTGGGCCGGCTTATATCCATGTCCTGTCGGTTTGTCCCACCGGTTGGAGATGTCCCCCCGATTTGACCGTCAGAATGGGGCGGCTGGCGGTGGAAACCGGCATCTTTCCTCTTTATGAGGTGGAGAATGGTAAATACTGGTTAAGTGATGATTCCTCCGCGCTCAGACCGGTGACCGATTATATGAAGCTCCAGGGGAGGTTCAGGCATCTCTCCGAAGATGTAGTAGAAGAAATCCAAAGGCGGGTGAAGACAGAATATGCCGGCCTCAGGAGGAAAGCAAGGAGAAGGCACCATGAAGATGGGTGATAGCCAGGCACAGCAGACAGTAAAGACAATCCTGGACAGGTTTCAAAATGACCGGGGATTACTGGTATCCATCTTACAGGATGTTCAGGCGGAGTATAATTACTTGCCTCGGGAAGCCCTGGAGGAGGTTGGCCAGGGTTTGGATATTCCTTTGAGCCAGGTCTTTGGGGTGGCTACTTTCTTTAAGGCGTTTAGTTTGAAACCAAGGGGTCGCCACCTGATTAATGTTTGCCTTGGTACCGCTTGCCATGTCAGGGGTGCGGTCAGGGTGCTGGAGGAGATTGAGCGGGAACTTGGCATCAAACCGGGAGAGACAACCGGGGATTTAAAATATACCCTGGAGACAGTCAACTGTGTTGGCGCCTGCGCTCTGGGGCCGATAGTGGTGGTTGATGGGGAGTACTCGGGTGAAATGAGGACCAATAAGGTCAGGCCGGTGCTGGAAAGCTACGATTAACCAGTAAAGGAGCAGATATTGAGCAGGCTAAGTTCTCCGCAAGAATTGGAAGCACTGAGAAAGCAAATCATAGGACAGAGGGACCCCAAGAGGCCCTGTGTTACTATATGTGGTGGTACCGGATGCCATGCCAATGGGTCGGAAAAATTAGTTACTGCCTTTGGAGACGAGATTGAGTGCCAGGGGCTGGGGGGTAAGGTTGACATAAGAGTTACCGGTTGCCATGGCTTCTGTGAACGGGGACCACTGGTTGTTATTAAACCGGGGGGCATTTTCTATCAGCGGGTAAAAGCGGAGGATATTCCGGGAATAGTCTCGGAGACTATTATCAAAGGTAATATCATAGATGAATTGCTCTATACTGACGCAATTACCGGTGAGAAGGTGAAGTATGAGCATGAGGTATCCTTCTATAGAAAGCAGCAGCGCCTTGTCTTTGGCAATAACGGGGTTATTGACCCTAACAATATCGATGACTACCTGGCGGTTGGTGGATATGCTGCCTTGAGCAAAGCCCTTTTTAAGATGTCTCCTGAAGAAGTAATTGAGGAAATCAAAAAGGCTGGCTTGCGAGGGCGGGGTGGTGGTGGATTCCCCACCGGTCTGAAGTGGGAATCATGCCGTCGGGCTCAGGGAGACACCAGGTATGTCATCTGTAATTGTGATGAGGGTGACCCTGGTGCCTTTATGGATAGAAGCCTGATGGAGGGAAATCCGCATAGCGTCCTGGAAGGACTGGTAATTGGTGCTTATGCTATCGGTTCTCATGAGGGGTATATCTATATTCGTAATGAGTACCCCCTGGCGGTAAAGAATGCCGAGATAGCTATCAAACAGGCTGAAGACTGCGGACTCCTGGGTAAAGATATCCTGGGTTCAGGGTTTGACTTTATGGTCAGGATAAACCGGGGAGGCGGTGCTTTTATCTGTGGTGAGTCAACGGCGCTGATGGCTTCGCTGGAGGGTAGAGTGGGTGAACCCAGGGCGAAGTATGTTCATACTGTGGAGAAGGGGTTGTGGGACCAGCCGACAGACCTCAACAATGTGGAGACCTGGGCAAATGTTCCGCTAATAGTCAGTCGTGGCGCTGAATGGTATGCAGGAATAGGCACCGAAGGGAGCAAGGGGACCAAAATTTTCTCCCTGGTAGGTAAGATTAATAACACCGGTCTGGTAGAGGTCCCTATGGGAATAACCCTGAGGGACATCATTTATGATATCGGTGGCGGTATCCCGGAGGGGAAAAAGTTCAAGGCAGTGCAGACCGGTGGCCCGTCCGGTGGCTGTATCCCTGAGAGCTTGCTTGACCTCCCTGTGGATTTTGACGAACTTTCCCAGGTGGGCTCAATGATGGGCTCGGGCGGAATGATTGTGATGGATGAAGGTACCTGTATGGTGGATATTGCCCGTTACTTCATTAACTTTCTTGAGGGCGAGTCGTGCGGCAAGTGCGTTCCCTGTCGTGAGGGACTGAAGCAGATGAGCCAGATACTAACCGGTATCACCGAAGGGAGGGGGAAAGAGGGGGATATAGAGTTACTTGAGCGCCTTTCGGAGACACTGGTTGATGGCTCGCTGTGTGCGCTGGGAAGCACTGCCCCTAATCCGGTGCTGACCACTATCCATTACTTCCGGGACGAGTATGATGCCCATATCAGGGACAGGAAGTGCCCGGCTGGCGTCTGCAAAGCGCTGATCAGCTATAGCATCGATGAGGAGAAATGCCCGGGGTGCGGGCTTTGCATCGGGGCTTGTCCTGTGGGGGCGATAACCTTTATGGGGAAAGGGGAGCCGGTTGTCCTCGACCAGGAGAAGTGTATAAAGTGCGGGTCTTGCTATGATGTGTGCCGGCTTGATGCCATAAAAGGAGAGTAAAGGTGAGGGAGTATGGTAACACTGACTATTGACGGACGGGAGATTCAGGCAGAAGAGGGTAAGGTAATACTGGAAGTAGCCAGAGAGAATGATATTTACATACCGTCTCTCTGCTATCATGAGGAGGTAACCTCCTATGGTGCCTGCCGTCTCTGTCTGGTTGAGATCGCCAGCCGGGGGCGGAAGAGACTGGTAACCTCGTGTCTCTATCCGGTAGAGGAGGGGCTTGTTGTTGAGACCAGTACCCCGAGGGTTAACAGTGTTCGCCGGATGGTAATGGAGCTGCTGCTGGCGAGGTGCCCCGATTCAAGGGTGGTGCAGGACCTGGCTCACAGGCTGGGTGTTGATAAGACGGACTTTGAACTGGAGGAGGGTAACTACAAGTGTGTCCTCTGTGGTCTGTGTACCAGGGTGTGCGAGGAGATTGTCGGTGTCTCGGCAATCAGTCTGGGCAACCGGGGTGTTAACAGGCAGGTGGCTACTCCCTTTTACGCTTTCTCTGAGGCGTGCATCGGTTGTGGCTCCTGTGCTTATGTTTGTCCTACCGGGGCAATCAGTGTAAAAGATGTTCGCGACACCAGAATAATAACGATGCCCCATGTGACGATGAAGTTCAAGCTAAAAAGGTGCCGCACCTGCGGCGGCTATTGGGCTCCGGAAAGGCAGCTGGAGTATGTAGCCAAAGCAGCAGGCCTGGCGGCGGATGCCTTTGATAAATGTCCCGACTGCCGGGACTGATGCCCCTGGCTTTCAGCTTGACCCCCAGTAACCGCTTTGCTATACTTTTCGCCGCGGGGTGTGGCGCAGTCGGTTAGCGCGCAGCGTTTGGGACGCTGAGGTCGGAGGTTCAAATCCTCTCACCCCGACCACGGGTTTACCGCCGGCTTATTTATAGAAACAAGCGGCGCTTTCGATTCATCCAGCCCGGTCAGGAGCCGGCATATTTCCCGGCCTCTATCCTGGAGTCCTCCCCGTCTGGTTATCTCTCCAGGTTGCACTTCAGGTTCATTCTTGCTACAATCTTGCTGCAATGGCTTTCAGGAAGGTCGGGAGATATTCGTGGCGGCTTACTCTGGTCAGGACAGGACGGCTCTTCGCTGGTGGTAGTTTAGGGCGGAGGGCTTTTTATTTAGAAGGGGAGTATAGTGGTGGTCAAATATAACCCTCGGGAAATAGAGAAGAGGTGGCAGCAGAGATGGGCGGAAGATAGACTCTATGAGGTTAGGGAGGATAGCACTAAGCCCAAGTGGTATGCGCTGACCATGTTTCCCTATACTTCGGGTGACCTTCATATCGGGCACTGGTATGCCATGGCTCCGTCTGATGTCCATGCCCGCTTCAAGCGGATGCAGGGTTATAATGTGCTCCACCCGATGGGGTTTGATGCCTTTGGTCTCCCCGCCGAGAATGCGGCTATCAGCCGGGGTATTCACCCGTTCACCTGGACGATGCAGAACATAGAGAATATGCGCCGCCAGCTCAAAAGCATGGGCGCCATCTATGACTGGGACCGGGAGGTGATTACCTGCCTGCCTGAGTATTATAAGTGGACGCAGTGGTTCTTCCTGAAACTGTATGAGAACGGGCTGGCTTATCGGGGCAAGGCCCCGGTTAACTGGTGCCCCCGCTGCCAGACGGTACTGGCTAACGAACAGGTAGTGGATAGTTGCTGCGAGCGTTGCGGGGCGATTGTCAGCCACCGGGACCTGGAGCAGTGGTTTTTCAGAATTACCAGGTACGCTGATGAGCTTATGCAGCATAATGGCATCGACTGGCCGGAACGGATAAAGCTCATGCAGCGAAACTGGGTGGGTAAAGGTGAGGGCACGGAGATTTCATTTGCCCTTGACCACCCGGGAACAGCGGAGAAGGAGGTCAGGGTGTTCACCACCCGCCCCGATACCATCTTTGGGGTTACCTTCATGGTGCTGGCTCCGGAGCACCCGCTGGTGGCTGAACTGACCTCGCCGGAGAGGAAGGCTGAGGTTGAGGAATATATCGCCCGGTCGCGGTGGCGCAGTGACATAGAAAGGCTATCTACTGAGAAGGAAAAGGACGGGGTGTTCACCGGGGCTTACGTCGTAAACCGGCTTAATGGCGAAAAGGTGCCTGTCTGGACTGGTGACTATGTGCTGCTGAGTTACGGTACCGGGGCAGTAATGGGCGTGCCGGCTCATGATGAGCGGGACTTTGTCTTTGCAAGGAAGTATGACCTGCCGGTACGGGTAGTGGTAGCCCCACCGGCGTGGGACGGGAAGGAGCTTGAGGAAGCATATACTGAAGCGGGCACTATGGTGAACTCCGGTGAGTTCGACGGGATTCCCAGCCAGCAGGGCATTGAGGCGGTGTCTGATTTTCTGGAGGAGAGGGGATGGGGGAAACGAACCGTGACCTACCGCCTCCGCGACTGGCTTATCTCCCGGCAGCGCTACTGGGGGGCACCAATCCCTATGATTTATTGCTCTCGGTGCGGCACCATGCCGGTACCTGAGGCAGACTTGCCGGTATTACTGCCCGAGGATGCTGAATTCAAGCCCACCGGTGAGTCACCGCTAAAGTACCGTGAGCAGTTTGTGAGTACCAGCTGTCCGCAATGTGGGGCTCCTGCCCGGCGGGAGACCGATACCATGGATACCTTTATGTGCTCCTCGTGGTATTTCCTGCGCTATGCCAGTCCCCATTATGATACGGCGGCATTAGACCCGGATAAGGTATGCTACTGGCTGCCGGTAGACCTGTATACCGGTGGTGCCGAGCATGCTGTCATGCACCTGTTCTATGCCCGCTTCTTCACTAAGGCGCTGCGGGATATGGGGCTTCTTAATTTTGGTGAGCCGTTTACCCGCCTGTTCAACCAGGGGATTATTATTGCCGGGAAGCAGAAGATGAGCAAGTCGCGGGGTAACGTCGTAACCCCTGACGAATATGTTTCCGAGCTGGGTGCCGATGCGGTGCGTGCCTATCTTATGTTTATTGGCCCCTGGGAGCAGGGCGGCGAGTGGAACGACAGTGGCATCAGCGGCATCAGCCGCTGGCTTAACCGGGTATGGAACCTGGTGCTGGGGGGGTGCAGGTGGGAAGAGGATGTTGTCCCCGCTGACAGAGAGAAGGCGGGGCGGGAACTATCCCGTTTTACCCATCAGACTATCCGAAGAGTTACCCGGGACATGGAGAAGCTTCGTTTTAATACGATGATAGCCGCCCTTATGGAGTTTACTAATTATCTGGCCAGGGTTAAAGAGGCAGAGACTGTTAGCATCTCAACCTGGGAAGAGTCCGTAGATACCCTGCTTTTGCTCCTGGCGCCTACCGCTCCTCACCTGGCTGAGGAACTGTGGCAGCAGACAGGGCATAGTTACAGTATCCATAACCAGAGCTGGCCACAATGGGATGAGGAGCTGGCTGAGGACGAGGAGATAATCCTGGTGGTCCAGGTTAATGGTAAGCTGCGCGACCGCATTACGGTGCCAGTGTCTATTACCGAGACCGAGGCCAGGGGGATAGCACTGGAAAGGCAGCGGGTAAAAGCTTACCTTGAGGGCAGGAAGATTGTTAACATAATATATGTCCCGCGGAGACTGGTAAATGTGGTGGTGCGCTAAAGGGAGCATGACATGAAGATAGGGTTCATCGGCGGTGGGAATATGGGTGAGGCAATGCTCGCGGCTGTCCTGGATAAAGGACTGGCTGCCCCCCAGGATGTCCGGGTGAGCGATATTAGCGAGACTCGCCGCCGGTACCTTGAAGAGAAATACGGCGTGGCAGCGGTGAGCGACAATCTGCTGGCAGCGGGTAACGTGGAGGTGGTGGTTCTTGCCGTCAAACCTCAGAACCTGGCTCAGGTAATGGCTGATATGAGAGGTCAGCTCAAAGACGGCCAGCTGGTACTGTCCATTATTGCCGGTGCCGGAATTAGCACCCTGCGGCCCGGGCTGGACCACCGTTCTATAGTTCGGGTTATGCCCAATACCCCTGCCCGGATTGGTGAGGGAATAAGTGTGTGGACAGCTACCCCGGAGGTAACCGGTGCCCAAAAGAAATGGGCAGGCGCTATCCTTGGGGCGATGGGTAAAGAGATTTATGTTGATGATGAGGGTTATCTTGACATGGCGACTGCCATAAGCGGTAGCGGCCCGGCCTATATCTTCCTGGTTATTGAGGTGCTGGTTGAAGCGGCGGTGGGTATCGGTCTTTCCCGTGATATAGCGATGGAACTGGTGGTGGAGACAATACTGGGCTCGGTTCATTTTATGCAGAAGTCAGGTAAGACCCCGGCGGAGTTGCGGAGGATGGTTACCTCCCCCGGTGGCACCACTGCCGAGGCGCTGCTCAAGCTGGAGGAGGGTGGGTTCTCCGACCTGCTTATCCAGGCAGTGAGCGCTGCCTATGACAGGGCCAGGGGATTGGGGGCTAATAAATCAGCCGGGTCTGGTGGCGATGGTGGAGAGTATGATTGAACTGGAAAACATAACCAAGGTTTACCGGATGGGTAAGGTAGAGGTGCCTGCCCTGAGAGGGGTAAGCCTTTCCATTAGAGAGGGTGACCTGGTTGCTATCATTGGTGCCTCGGGCTCGGGTAAGTCTACCCTGATGAATATTATCGGCTGTCTGGATAAACCGACTTCGGGCAGATATATTCTGGAGGGGGTGGATGTTGGTCAACTGAATGATAATCAGCTGGCCCGGTTAAGAAATAAGAAGGTAGGTTTTGTCTTCCAGGACTATAATCTCCTGCCCCGAGCTACGGCGCTCTCCAATGTTGAACTCCCGCTTGTCTACGGTGGTGGCCGCAACAAGCGTAAGCAGGCTATGGAAGCGCTGGAGCGGGTGGGATTGGGGAGGAGAGCTAATCATAAACCCACCGAGCTATCTGGCGGCGAACAGCAGCGGGTAGCCATCGCCCGGGCGCTGGTAAATAATCCGCAGATTATTCTGGCCGATGAGCCCACCGGCAACCTGGATAGTGTGGCCACTGCTGAAATCGTCTCTATCTTCACGCAGCTTAACCGGGACGGTATCACGCTGGTGGTAATTACTCATGAGGTGGATATTGCCGGGCAAGCCCAGCGTACCATTCATATGCTTGATGGGAGGATTACCCGGGGAGACTGTGAGGAAAAGGTTATCTAGGTAACAGGTAGTTGATTTCGTATCAGGAGACTGCGAGTGAAGTTTGTTGATTCTTTCTTTATTGCGATAAGGTCACTGGTAGCTAATAAGCTGCGGTCTTCTCTAACCATGCTCGGTATCATTATTGGCGTGGGTGCCGTGATTTCCCTGATGTCAATAGGGAGGGGTGCCGAGGCCAGTATTATGAGTACCTTTGAGCAGATGGGGACTAATGTGATTAACGTGGTCTCCAAGACCCCGGGGGTCAGTACTTTGGCGGCAATGACATATTCTAACCTGAGCCTGACGTTAGACGATGCTGAGGCTATTGAGCGCCTTCCTCTGGTAACTATGGTGGCACCGGTTAACGAGAACTATGTCGATATTGCCACTGGCGAGGAGAGTACGGTAGCCGTAGTTGAAGCCAGCACTCCTGAATTTGAGGTGGTGTACAATTACCCTGCTGAATTCGGGAGGTTCATTACCGAGCAGGATGTTAAATCCCGTGCCTCGGTGGTGGTTCTGGGGAGCGAAATAGCTGAGGACTTATTTGATACCGAAGACCCGGTGGGTCAGGAGGTTAAAATTTTAGGCAGAGACTTTACGGTGGTCGGTGTCCTGGAAGCAAAGGGGGGACAGATGATGGGGGGCAGCATGGACTCCATCATTGTTGTGCCCATAACCACCTATCAAGTGAGATTGTTTCCCCGGCAGACTATCCGCGGCGAAGATGCAGTGATGTCTCTTTCTGTTCAGGTGGTTGACTCTGTTTACAATGATGAAGTCTCTGAGGAAATTACCGAGCTACTTCGTAAACGGCACCGTATCGCTGATGACGAAGATGAGGATTTCATGATTATTACTATGGAGCAGGCATTGGGGCTGATGCAGCAGGTGACCGGCATATTTACCATCGTGCTCGGGGCTATTGCCGGTATCTCGCTGCTGGTCGGCGGCATCGGCATCATGAATATTATGCTTGTCTCGGTAACCGAGCGCACCCGGGAAATAGGGATTCGCAAGGCGGTGGGGGCCCGGCGGCGTGACATCCTGATGCAGTTTCTGATTGAAGCCGCAACGCTCAGCGCGGTAGGGGGTGGTATCGGTATAGTCGGCGGCTGGGCTGTGTCATATCTGATTTCTCACATAGACACCGGTGACATCCCTCTCAATGCGGTAGTGACCCCGGATATCGTGATTCTGGCCATCTCGGTATCCGTTTTTATCGGTCTGGCATCGGGCGTCTATCCCGCAATGCGGGCAGCCAGTTTAAATCCCATTGATGCCCTGCACTACGGGTGATGCAGAACCGATACCTCCTTCCTTCGCAGGAGGGGGGTGAGAGAGGGAGGTTGATAATATGAACTGGCTTGATATTGTCATTCTGGTACTTATCGCTATCTCTACTTTCCTGGGACTGAGGACCGGGATTATAAAAGCCGCCCTGTCCCTGGTCGGGGTAATTGTTGGTGTAATCCTCGCCGGGTGTTACTATGTTCCCCTGTCCGAGCAGCTCTCCTTTATTTC